>NZ_JBEXNT010000050.1:0-56862 GCF_040611255.1 Kitasatospora sp. NPDC002965
GGGGGGGGGGGGGGTGTATTTGGGGGGGCTTTCGGGGGGTGGTTGTTTTCGGGGGGGGGGGGGGGGGGGGCCCCGGCTGTGGGGGCCGGGGGGGGGGGGGCCGGCCCGGTGCGGGGCCGCCCCGGAGGGGGACATGGCGGGCCGGCCCGCCGCGCGTCAGGCCGGCGCGGGGGCGGACGGGGCGGTGGCCGGTGTGGTGGCCGGCGTGGTGGTCGGACGGGCCGGTGGTCAGACCGTCCGGGTGCGGAAGCTGCGGCGGTAGGCCGCCGGGGTGGTGGCGAGCTGCCTCCGGAACGCCCGGTGCAGCGTCTCGGCGGAGCCGAGCCCGGACGCGGACGCGACCAGGTCGAGCGGATCGTCGGTGGCCTCCAGCGCGCGCCGGGCCGCCTCGACGCGGGCCGCTTCGACGTACGCGCCCGGAGTGGTGCCCGTCTCCTGCTTGAAGACGCGGGCGAAGTGCCGCTCGCTGAGGCACATCCGGGCGGCCAGCGCCGGCGCGGACAGTTCCTCGTCGAGATGGTCGGCGATCCAGAGGCACAGCTCGTCGATGTCCCGCCGGCCGGCGGGAGGGCGGCTGAGCGGGACGGAGAACTGGCTCTGCCCGCCCTGCCGCTTCAGGTACACCACCAGCTGCCGGGCCACCGCCAGGGCGGCCTCCTCGCCCAGGTCCTCGGCCACCAGGGCCAGCGAGAGGTCCAGGCAGGCGCTGATCCCGGCCCCGGTCCACAGCCGGCCGCGGTCGGTGCGGACGAAGATCGGGTCCGGGTCGACCGTGACGCCCGGGTGGTCGGCGGCGAGCTGGTCGGCGGTCGACCAGTGGGTGGTGGCGGTCCTCCCGTCCAGCAGGCCGGCCGCCGCCAGCAGGTGCGCGCCCACGCAGACCGACGCCACCCGCCGGGCGTGCGGGGCGGTCTCCCTGACCCAGGACACGACGGCGTCGTCGATCCGGGCGCGCGGGCCGTCGTCGGTCATGTCGACCGCGCCCGGCACCAGCAGGGTGTCCACCTGCCCGCCGACGTCCTCGAAGGCCACGTCGGTGAGCAGCCGCACGCCCGCCGACGTGCGCACCGCACCGACGGTCGGCCCGGCGAGGCGGACCCGGTAGCCGGCGCGGCCCGCGGTCTCCCGGTTGGCCAGCGCGAAGACCTCGGCCGGGCCGGTGACGTCGAGGAGGTCGACGTCGGGGAAGACCGCGATGACGACACGGTGCGGAGTGGGCATGCGTTCATCCTCGCCCGGTGCGGCCGGTGGCGGCAATGACGGTTCCCTGTCACATTCGGACACGGTCCGCCCCTCCGCCCCTCCGCCCTTCCCCGCAGACCCGGGGCGTCCGGCCGGGGGTGGCTGTCGTGCCCGGCCGCTAGGGTGCCGTTCATGCCATCGCTGATCGACGCCGTCCGTGAGCACGACGAGGCCGCCCGCTTCCTGGCCTGGCCGGGCGACTTCGAGCTCGACCGGGGGGACCACGTCGAGGACGTCCACCTCGCGTCGGGCGCGGCCCTGGAGGGTTTCGCGGGCGACGGCGCAGGCGGCACGTACTTCTTCTGCGGGACCGGCGGGGAGGAACGTCCGGTGCTCTACGCGGACTCCGAAGGCGGTGCGGCGCTGGTCGCGCACGGCCTGCCGGAGCTGCTGAAGCTCCTCCTGGTCGCTCCCTGGTGGCGCGACTGCCCCTCGTTCACCGCGGAGGAGAGCGCGGAGTCGGCCGCCGAGTACCTGGCGGACCTGCCGGACCTGGCGGCGCGCCGGGACGACGCGGCTGCGGCGCTCGGCCTCGACCTGCCGGGCGAGACCGAGGTCCTGGCCCGTCTCCGCGAGGTGGCCACCGGGGCGGGCGGCGACTTCGTCCTGATCCTCACGTCGGAGGGCACCTCCTACGAACCGCTGATCACCGGCTGAGCGAGGTCGGTGCGCCGCTCACCGCTCCTCGGCCCCGGCCCCGGTCCGGCTGCGCCGGGCCGACGCAGGGGGCGGCGCTACTCCGCTCCGGTGGCGTCCGGGAAGGAGTGGTGTTCGTGCGCGACGACCCAGCGGCCGTCCTCCTTGCGCAGGCCCAGGGTGAGCCGCAGGCGCTGCGCGGGCCGTTCGGCGAGGTCCGCCGGTGTGCCGCAGCGCAGCAGGGCGTGGGCGAAGGCGACGTCCGCGCCGGCCGTGACGTCGAGCGCCTCGATCTCGAACGCGGCTCCCTGGGCCTGCCACTCGAAGAACGGCGGCCAGGTGTCGCGGTACGCGTCGATGCCCCGGACACCCTCGTACGGCGGCGGCACGTCGAACATCACGATGTCCCGGGCGTGGTCCGCGAGGACGCCCGGGAGATCGCCCCGGTGGACCGCCGAGGCCCAGTCCTGCACCAGCGCCCTGATCCGGTCTTCCTCGGTCGTCATGCTCAGGATGCTGAGCCCCGCGCGGCCGGCCCGCAACGGCAGCGGGAGCCGCCTGCCGGGTCCCGCTGCCGGTCCGACCGCCCCGCGCCGTACCGCGTCGGGCCGCACCGTACCGCCCCGGCCCGTACCGCGGGAGCGTGCGGTACGGCCCCGGAACGGTCGGACCGGGGCGGGGCGGTCAGGTGCGGGCCGGGGCCGGGGGCGAGGGGACGGCCTCCGGTGCGGGGCGGGCCGGAGGCGAGTGACGGAACCGGTGCACGGCCGCTACCACGAGTCCGGCGGCGAAGGCGAGCACGTGGCCGACGGCCGCCACCGCTCCCTCGCCGAGCCCGTCGAGCAGGGCGGGGGCGGCCACGAGCAGCATCACCAGCCACACCGCCCGCCACCACACCGGACGGGCCCGGAGGACAGCCACCGTCATCGCCGCGACCACGACGTAGGACGGGCCGGTGTCCAGCGTGTGGGCCTCGGAGGCGGGCAGCGCGCCGTGGTCGATGCGCCACCAGACCAGCGCCTCCGTCAGCAGGGTCGCACCGACCTGCGCGAGCGCCAGCGACACCACCGCGCGGCGGGCGCCGAGCGCCGAGACGACCGTGCACACGGACAGCGCGAACACCGGCCACACCCAGGGGCTGTCCTGCGGCACGAACGCCGACACCACCAGCGACTCGACCGGATGGCCGGACGGCCAGGGGTGCAGGTTCGCCAGATTGGTCGACGCCCATTCCCGCAGCGCCAGCACCCGATCGGGCGGCAGCAGCACCAGGACGGGGCACATGACGGACAGGGCGGCCACGTACCAGGCCCCGGGATTGCGAACGATCCGACGGATCACGACGGCCTCACTCCCCGCCCGGCCGCCCGGCTAGCGGGCACGCCGCCGCGGCCGGCCGCCGACGGCCACGGCCGCCCCGGCGGTGACCGCGCAGACCGCCAGCGCGCCGGAGGCCATCAGCCCGCGCCGGGAGCGCCAGGACAGCACCGACCAGCGGGAGCCGGCCGACAGCAGCGAGCCGAGGCTCAGCCACGACCCGGCCGAGAGCGCGGACAGTGCCGAGCCGGCCGAACCGACGGACAGCACGCTGCCGACCGAGCCGATCGACAGCACGGACCCGACCGAGCCGATCGAGAGGACCGAGTCCACCGAGCCGACGGACAGCACGGAGCCCCTGGGCCGGCGTGCCGAGCGGGCCGCCGGTGCCGTGACCGGTGCCGTGGCCGGGGGCGAGGATGCGTTGCGTTGCGACATTCGCCGATCGTATGCCGCCGTTCCACCCGCCGTCATGACGGCGGGTCGGGCGCGGCCCTCCCGGTTGCCGGGGTCACCGGTGCAGGTGGGCCAGGGCCCCGGCGGGGACGGGGTAGGGGCGTTCCACCGGCAGGAGCCGGCGAGCGCCCTCCGGATCGCCGTCGCGTACGCACTGCCGGATCCGGTGGGCGAGCGCCGTCACGTCGGTGACGGCGACCGTCCACTCCTCCGCGTACCGGTGGGCGGCGATCCCGGCGAGGCCGAGCTGGAGCGAACGGTACGGCAGCGGTTGCAGGTCCAGATCACGTTCGGGATCCCACTGGACCCGGGCGGGCGCACGCCGCAGCAGGCTCTTCCAGGTGGCGCGGTCCGGGTGCAGCCCGCGTTCGTAGTGCGTCGGGCAGGCGTGCTCCAGCGCCCACTCGAACCCCTCGCGGCCGATCTCGACGGCGAGGACGGTCTCCTGGCCCTCCTTCGTCCCCCACCCCGAGCGGTACATCATCCAGAGGAAGGAGGGCTTGACCCACGTCATGCGGTCCCGTTTCCACTGGGCGGGGAAGCGGCCGTCGCGGGCCGCCGGGAGGCCGATCTCCGGCGGGTACGCCTGGTAGACGGTGACGGTGGACGCCGTGTGGGCGGCGCGGATCCGGTACGGGGGTTCTGCCATGGCACCCACCCTGGCGGCCCCGCCGTGCCGGGTGCCAGCGAATTACCGGGCGCGCGGCCCGCCGCCACCGGGGGCCGGCGGGAGCCCCGGACGCCTCCGCCCGGCGGGCCGGGGGCCCGCCGGGCCGGGCGCGCACGGCGTCCTGGCGGGCGGGCCGGGGCTGCCGTACGGTCGGTCGGTGTGACCCCCGACCAGGCACACGTGAACCGGATCTTCCTCCCCGGGACCTACGCCGACGGCGTGCCGTACGAGCTGTTCCGGGAGCTGCGCGCGCAGGGGTCCGTGTGGTGGGTCGAGGAGCCGGCGGTGGGGGCGTGGCCGTCGGGCCCCGGGTACTGGGCGGTGCTGCGGCACGCGGACGTGAAGCACGTGCTCCGCAGCCCGGACGTGTTCTCCTCGCACCTGGGCGCGACGCAGATCCGGGATCCGGGTACGGCGGCGGACCTCGACTTCGCCCGGACGATGATGCTCAACCAGGACCCGCCCGACCACTCCCGGCTGCGCCGCATCGTCGCGGGAGCGTTCACCCCGCGTACCCTCCGCGAGCTGGCCGCCGACATCGAGCGGCACGCCGCGGACGCCGTCCGGCAGGTGCGGGCCCGGGGCGGGACGGACTTCGTCCGGCTCGCGGCCGACCTGCCGGTGCGGACGCTGGCCCGGGTCATGGGTGTCCCGGAGCAGGACCGGCAGCTGTTGCAGGACTGGGCGAACCGGGTGATCGGCTACCAGGACGCCGACTACGCCGACTCCCGTACGGTCGACCCGGAGACGCTCACCGACCTCGGCCGGGCGGCGCTCGCCCACCGCCCCGTCGGCCGGACCGCCCCGGACGGGCGCCCGGTCGACCCGCGTTCGCGTGCCGCCCTCGCCGACATGTTCGCCTACGCCCACGCCCTCGCCGAACGGCCGCTTCCGGGAAGCCTGTTGGCCCGGATGCGGGAGGGCGGGCTCGGCGTCGCGGAGTTCGAGACCATGTTCTTCCTGTTCGCGGTGGCCGGCAACGAGACGGTGCGCAACGGGCTGCCGGGCGGTGTGCACGCGCTGCTCAGCCACCCCGAGCAGTACCGACTGCTCGTGAGCCGGCCGGAGTTGACCGCCTCGGCGGTCGAGGAGATGCTGCGCTACTGGCCGCCCGTGGTGGACTTCCGGCGCACCGCCACCCGGGACGTCGGGATGGGCGGCCGGCGGATCCGCCGCGGCGACAAGGTGGTGGTCTACCACGCGTCCGCCAACCGCGACGAGGCGGTCTTCCCGGACCCGGACCGCTTCGACGTCACCCGCACCCCGAACGACCACGTCAGCTTCGGTCACGGCCCGCACTTCTGCGTCGGCGCGCAGCTGGCGCGCCTGCAGATGACGGCGCTGCTCCGTCAGGTCCTCACCGAACTGCCCGGCCTGGCGCTGGTCCCCGGTGCGGCGCCGGCCCGTCTGGTGTCGAACTTCCAGAACGGTCTCAAGCAGCTGCCGGTCCGGTGGCACCTGCGCGACTGACGGCGGCGTCCGGACGCCGGCCGGCCCCCGGGCTGGCAGGCCGCCGCCGCGCCACCGGCCCGGGCAGCCGCCCGCCGAAGGGGTTGCCGGCCCTTGCGTCGCAGCCTCGCGGTGAACCCGGGCTCTGCCATGATCGCCGTGTCGGGTTCGGTGGATCTTCTGAGTGGAGTGGAGTGGCTGTGGCAGAGCGGCAGAACGGCACGGTGAAGTGGTTCAACGACGAGAAGGGCTACGGCTTCATCACTCCGGAGTCCGGACCGGACCTGTTCGTTCACTTCCGGGCGATCCAGGCGGAGGGCTTCAAGTCCCTGTTCGAGGGCCAGCAGGTGACGTTCGTGGCGGTCGAGGGTGAGAAGGGGCTCCAGGCGGGCGAGGTCCGGCCGGAATAGCCCGCCGACCGGCCCGCCGTCACCCGCCGACCGGCGGGGTGGCCGGACGGGTGGGGGTGGCGGTCGCCGACGGACCCGTGGGACCGGAGGGGCAGGAGGGGCCGGGCGAGCCGGCGGGGTGCCAACGCTGCTGAATCGTACGGAAGTTCGGTGCTGCTCGACTATTGGTAGGAAACTTTACTTTCTACTACGCTGTCGGCTGGCGGCTTGGCGCGGCGCCCCTGCCGGACGGGGCGTGACGCGCTCAGTGAGAGCTCTGTCCCGGCCGCCGCGGTGGTGCGGTTGCCGCTTGGCCGGTGGCGTCGTGTGTGGTGCGCGCCGGTGTCCAGCTCTCACCGTTTCTCAAGGTCAGGGAGTCCAGGGATGCGTCTGGGTGTCTCGGCAAGGCCTGTTCGTGTCGGAGTGTTCGCCGCCGTGCTCACGTTGCTCGGCGGCCTGTTGCTCGGCTGGTCCGGGCGGGCGGGAGCGGCGGCCGATCCGCTGATCTCGCAGGGGAAGCCCGCGACGGCCTCGTCCACGGAGGGGTCGTCGTACGCGGCGGGGAAGGCGTTCGACGGGAGTGCCACCACGCGGTGGGCGAGCGTGGAGGGGAAGGACCCGCAGTGGCTGCAGGTGGACCTCGGCGGGAACGCCGGCGTCGGCCGCGTGAAGCTGAGTTGGGAGGCCGCGTACGCGAAGGCGTACCGGCTGGAGGTGTCGTCGGACGGGGTGACCTGGACGACGGTGGCCGAGGAGAAGGCCGGCAACGGCGGGACGGACGAGTGGACGGGGCTGGCGGCCAAGGGCCGCTACGTCCGGATCTACGGAACGGCGCGCGGGACGTCCTACGGGTACTCGCTGTTCGAGATGGAGGTCTACGGGGTGCTGGACGGCGGGCCGCCGCCGGGCGGGGCGTTCACCGTGGTCGCTGCGGGTGACATCGCCGCGCAGTGCACCGCCTCGGACAGCGGCTGCGCGCACCCGAAGACGGCCGCGCTCGCCCAGCAGATCAACCCGAAGTTCTACCTGACGATGGGTGACAACCAGTACGACGACGCCCGGCTGTCGGACTTCCGGAACTACTACGACAAGACCTGGGGGGCCTTCAAGGCGAAGACCCGCCCGGTGCCGGGCAACCACGAGACCTACGACCCGGCCGGTTCGCTCGCCGGGTACAAGTCCTACTTCGGCAGCATCGCCTACCCGCAGGGGAAGAGCTGGTACAGCTTCGACGAGGGCAACTGGCACTTCGTCGCGCTGGACTCCAACGCCTTCGACCAGAGCGCCCAGATCGACTGGCTGAAGGCGGACCTGGCGGCCAACGCGAAGAAGTGCGTCGCCGCCTACTTCCACCACCCGCTGTACTCCTCGGGCGGGCACGGCAACGACCCGGTCTCCCGGCCGGTGTGGAAGATCCTCTACGGTGCCAGGGCCGACCTGGTGCTGAACGGGCACGACCACCACTACGAGCGGTTCGCCCCGCAGGACCCGGACGGGAAGGCCACCGCGGACGGGATCGTCGAGATCGTCGGCGGGATGGGCGGTGCCGAACCGTACCCGATCGAGCAGGTCCAGCCGAACAGCCAGAAGCGGATCAGCGGTGACTACGGCGTGCTGAAGCTGGACTTCACCGACTCCGGGTACGGCTGGAGCTACGTCGGAACCGACGGCCAGGTCAAGGACAGCAGCCCGAAGTACAGCTGCCACTGATGATGTACCTGGCCACCACCGGCCGCCGTCCGGACGCGCCGCCCCGCCCCGCGGGGGTGGGGCGGCGCGTCCCCGGCACGGTCATCGCGCTCGGAGCGGTCAGCCTGGTCACGGACGTCTCCTCGGAGATGGTCACCGCCGTGCTGCCGCTCTACCTGGTGCTGGGGCTCGGCCTCTCACCACTCCAGTTCGGTTTCCTCGACGGGTTGTTCAACGGGGCCACGGCGCTGGTCCGGTTGCTCGGCGGCAGGCTCGCGGACCGGGGCGGCGGCCGGCACCGGACCGTCGCCGGGGTCGGCTACCTGCTCTCCGCACTCTCCCGGCTCGGGCTGCTGCTGGCCGGTGGTGCGGCGGGCGGGATCGCCGCCGCGCTGACCGCCGACCGGCTCGGCAAGGGCGTCCGGACGGCCCCCCGGGACGCGCTGATCTCGCTCAGCGCACCGCCGGAGGACCTCGGCCGGGCGTTCGGCGTGCACCGGGCGATGGACACCACCGGGGCGATGCTCGGACCGCTCGTCGCGTTCGTGGTGCTGTGGGCGACGGCGGACGCGTACGACGCGGTGTTCGTGGTCAGCTTCGCCGTCGGACTGCTCGGCGTGCTGGTGCTGGTGCTGTTCGTCCCGGCCGGGGCGGCGGTGCCTGCGGTGCCTGCGGTCGTCCCGAAGCCTGCCCGGACGAAGCCCGCCCGGACGAAGCCCGCCCGGAGGAGGGGCGGGGCTCTGCGCGATCCGGTGTTCCGGCGGGTGGTCACGGCCGCCGCGCTGCTGGGGGCCGCGACCATCGGCGACTCCTTCGTCTACCTGCTGCTCCAGCGGGGCCTGGATCTGCCGCCCGTGCTCTTCCCGCTGCTCCCGCTCGGCGCGGCGGCGTGCTACCTGCTGCTGGCCGTACCGGCGGGCCGGATCGCCGACCGGGCCGGGCGGCGCGTCCCGTTCCTCTGCGGGCACGGCGCCCTGCTCGCGGCCTACCTCACCCTGATGCTGGCGCCGGGGTGGCCGGCCGCGGTGCTCACCCTGGTGCTCCTGGGCGTCTTCTACGCGGCCACGGACGGCGTCCTGATGGCGCTCGCCGGGCCGGTGCTGCCGCCGGAGGGACGGGCCGGCGGGCTCGCCGTCCTGCAGACCGGCCAGGCGCTGGCCCGGCTGGTCGGCGCGGCCGGGTTCGGCGCGGCCTGGACGTGGTGGGGTCCGCGTCCGGCCCTGGCGGTGAGCGCACTCGCGCTGGCCGCGGCACTCGCCGCCGCCTGGCGGATCCTGCCGGGAAGGGAGGTCGCGTGAAAGCGCGTTCGACGGTGCTGGTCCTCGCCGTCCTGGTGCTGCTGGGCGGCTCGCTCGGGTACGTCCTGCACGCCAGGCAGCGTGGCGGCGGGCCCCAACTCGTCGCGGCCGAGAGCTCGTTCAGCCTGAACGAACCCGGACTCTACTACCGGGACACCGCCACAGGCCGGGTCGCCCGCAGCCAGGGGGCGCCGGACGGGCCGTCCTGCGCCCGGTTCTACGCCGCGGGGGACCGGGCACTGTGCCTGCGGGCGCTGCCCGGTGTCCCGGCGCGGACCCAGGCGGTGGTGTACGACCGGCGGTTCACCGAGCTCCAGACGGTGACGGTGCCCGGCATCCCGAACCGGGCCCGGGTGTCGGCCTCCGGACAGCTGCTCTCCTGGACCACCTTCGCCGTGGGGGACTCGTACGCGGCGGGCACCTTCTCCACCCGGACGTCGATCCTGGACCTGCGCACCGGCTACCTGGTCAAGTCGATCGAGTCCGTCCCGCTGACCGTCGGCGGCACCCGTCACCACGCCGCCGACGTCAACTACTGGGGCGTCACCTTCGCCGCCGACGACAACCGCTTCTACGCCACCGTCTCGACCGGCGGCCGGACCCACCTGGTCGAGGGCGACCTCCGGGCGTGGACGGCCCGGACGCTGCGGGAGAACGTCGAGTGCCCGTCGCTGTCGCCGGACGGCACCCGGATCGCCTTCAAGAAGAAGGTCTCGGCCGATCCTGCCGCGCCCTGGCGGCTCCACGTCCTGGAACTCGACGGGATGCGCGAGCACCCGCTGGCCGAGTCGCGCAGCGTGGACGACCAGGCGGCCTGGCTCGACGGGGAGACGCTCGGCTACGCGCTGCCGGGCCGGGACGGGAAGGGCACCGACGTCTGGGCCGTCCCGGCGGACGGCGGCGGGGCGCCGCACCTGCTGGTGCCCGGCGGCTCGTCGCCGGTGGCCGTGCCGGCGGCGCCGGCCTGACCCGCCGGACCGGCGGTACGGCGGAGCGGCGGTACGCGGACGGGCGGTGGCCACCCTGATCGGTGGCCACCGCCCGTCCGCGTACCGGAGGTCAGATGATGGGGCGACTGTAGAACGGGCCGTAGTAGCTGCCGTACGCCTCGCGGTACCCGAGGTCGGCGTCCTCGTGCTTCTCCCGGTCGAACTCCGGGCCGTCCTTGATCTCGGCCTTCGTCCGGTCCACGTAGATCTTCTCGTCCTCCTGGTCGACCCGGACGATGGTGCCGACCGGCAGCAGGACGTGCTTGCCGAAGATCCACGGACCGGTGTCGACGACGAGATATTCGGAGCCGGCCTCCGGGGAGTGCCGGTCGACCTTGCCGATCGCTCCGTCCGTGGCCTCCACGTGGAAGCCCACCAGGTCGGTGCCGGCGACGTGGCCGGAGGTCGAGCGGAACTCCCAGATGTCGATGCTGCTCATGTCGGTTCCTTTCTCCCGGTGCCCGCCGAGCTGTTCCCG
Organism: Kitasatospora sp. NPDC002965; assembly: GCF_040611255.1. NCBI lineage: Bacteria > Bacillati > Actinomycetota > Actinomycetes > Kitasatosporales > Streptomycetaceae > Kitasatospora > Kitasatospora sp. NPDC002965. Next base: position 10,614 of record NZ_JBEXNT010000050.1, read on the forward strand.
GCCGACGCGTTCTCGACCCTCGGCTGCCCCGGACCGCGGACCTCACACCTGCCGGCCGTGACGAACAGGTCGGCACCGTTCGAGACGGCACCGCTCAATGCCCACCGCTCGGGGCGGCACCGGTCGGTCCGCACCGGACGGGACCGGCTCAGCAGACCGTGACCCCGATCAGACAGGTGTCGTCGTCGGTGTCGGAACTGCTGTACCGCAGGAGGTGGTCGAGCCGGCGTTCGAGCTCCGGCTGCCCGCCCGACTTCCCGGCGATGGACAGCAGGTCGTCGAGCGACTCCTCCAGGGAACGGTCCCGGCGTTCGATCAGGCCGTCGGTGTACATCATCAGGGTGTCCCCGGCCCGGAGCCGGATCTCGCCCTCCTCGTAGTCGGCCTGGTCGATGGCGCCCAGCAGGATCCCCGAGACGGTGGGGAGCTCGGTGGCCCGGCCGTCGCGCAGCAGGATGGGGGGCAGATGGCCCGCCCGGGCCCAGCGGAGGGTCCTGGTCCGGGGTTCGTACAGGGCGCAGACGGTCGTCGCGGTGACGTTGTCGGTCAGGTGGTGGGTCACCGTGTTGAGCCAGCCCAGCAGCTGGCCCGGGCCGGCGCCGGTGGCGGCCAGGCCGCGCAGGGCGTTGCGCAGGGCGACCATGCCGGTGGCGGCCTCGATGCCGTGCCCGGCGACGTCGCCCACGCACAGGAGGACCTGGCCGGTCGGCAGGTCCAGGGCGTCGTACCAGTCGCCGCCGACCAGGTGGTCCTTCTCGGCGGGCCGGTAGCGCACGCCCACCCGCAGGTCGTGCAGCTCCAGGGGGCCGCGGCTCGGCGGCATGATGGCGTGCTGCAACTGCAGGGCGAGCCGGTTGCGTTCGGCGGCCTGCTGCTCGGTGTGGGCGAGCTGGTCGCGGGTGGCGGCGAGCGCGACCTCGGTCCAGTGCTGGGCGGAGACGTCCTGGTAGGCGCCGCGCACGGTGGTGATGCGGGAGTCGGCGTCGAGGACGGGCTCGGCGACGACCCGGATGTGCCGGGCGATGCCGTCGGCCCGCTGGAGGCGGAAGGCGGTGGAGGCGGGGCGCCGGTGGTGCAGCAGGGTGCGCAGGAACCGGCCGATGGTGTGCTCGTCGTCGGGGTGCGCGTGGGCCGCCAGGTGGTCCAGCGGGATGGGATCGGCGTGCGGCGGCAGGCCGTGGAGGTCGAACAGGGTCTCGTTCCAGGCGATCTCGCCGGTGTGTAGGTTCTCCTCGAACCCGCCGATGCGGCCAAGGCGTTGGGCGTGCTGCAGCAGGCTGGCGACGCGGGCGGCGCCGTCCTCGGTCCGCCAGATGACGACCGCGCCGGCCCCGCAGCGGGTGATGCTCACGCTGGCCCGGGTGGTCAGCGGGACGCCGTCGACCAGGGCGGAGAGGTTCATCCCCGGCGAGCGGAACGACTCGCCGGTCGCCAGGACGTACTCGATCTTCTCGAAGAGGCCGCCCGGTTCGGCGGCCAGCGGGTAGGCCTCCAGCAGCCGGGCGCCGAGGATGGCGCTGCGCGGGCGGCCGGCGAAGTCCTCGAAGCTCGGATTGAGGTGCTTGATGAGGTAGTCGGTCGTCCGGCCCGCCGCGTCGAGGTCCGGGTGCACGACCAGGCAGGGGTCGTGCAGGCCCTGGACGAGTTCCAGCAGGTCGGCCGTCTGCGGGTCGACGCCGGCGCCGTTCCCGGTGGCCGGGTGGGACTCCAGGGCGGTGGCACAGAGTTCGGCCAGGGCCTCGAACTGCCGTTGCAGCGACTGCGACGGCGCCGGCAGGTCGCCGCTCCAGCAGACCTCCAGGACGCCGGTGATCCGGCCGCCCGCCCCGGCGGGCACGGCCAGCCGGCCGCCGCCGAACTCCCGCTGTCCGATGGAGGGGAGCCCCGCCGCGGCGAGCGACTCGTAGGCCGCAGAGGCCCGTTCGGTCAGTGCGCGGCGCGCGGGAACGGGGACACCCGGAGGGACGTGGCGCCAGCGCGCCGCCTCCTCGTCGGCGAATCCGGCGCTGCCCGCCAGCGTCAGGGACTGGTCGGAGTTGGCCGCCCAGATCGCCACCGCCTGCGCGCCGAGCGGCCGGAGCGCGTGCTCCAGCACCGACTGCGCCACGGCCTGGACGTCGGAGGCGCCCAGCATCCCCGTCTCGGCGCTGCGCAGCCGGACGCCGAGGGACGGCTCGCCCGCGGAGGCCATGAACTCGCGGGCGACGTCGGCGATCCGGTCGTGCGAGGCCTGGTTGACGAGGTCGGCCGCCAGGTCCAGGACGGACAGCGTGGAACGGTCGGCCAGCGTGTCGAGCTGGCGGCCGGCCTCGGCGGGGGAGACGCCCAGGCGCTCCACCAGGATCCCCTTGGCGAGTTCGACCAGCGCCCGGCCGTCCGCCTGGGCGTGGGCCCGGGTGAGCTCGCGGCGCAGCCGGTCGACGGTCGACGTCAGCCGGCCCACCGCGCTGCCGGGCGCCGGCAGGGACGTCCTGCCGGCGGCCCCGTCCGCCGGTTCACGCGGCGACACGACGGAGGCCGGCACGGCGACCGCCCCCGCGACCTGCCCCGACCCTGCTGTCTGCCCCGACCCTGCTGCCTGTCCGGGCACCGCTGCCGCCCCGGACACCGTGGCCGGACCGCGCGCGGCCTGCGGGAGCTGCTGCCGTTCGGCGTCCCGGGGCTGTCGGGGGTCGTGCATCGTCTCTCCTCCGCTGGCGTGGTCGTTCGGCGTCGCGGTGCGTTCCACCGGCACGGCGGGCGGCTACAGCCGCAGCCACCGCTCGACGCGGGCGATCAGGTCGAGCGCGTCGACCGGCTTGGTCACGTAGTCGGTGGCGCCGGAGGCGAGGCTCTTCTCCCGGTCTCCGACCATGGCCTTGGCGGTGACGGCGATGATCGGCAGATCCGCGTGCTCGGGCATCGCCCGGATCGCGGCGGTGGCGGCGTAGCCGTCCATCTCCGGCATCATCACGTCCATCAGGATCAGGTCGATGCCGCGGTGCGCGGTGAGGGCCTCGATCGCCGCGCGTCCGTTCTCGGCCTGCAGCACCCGCATGCCGTGCAGCTCCAGGATCCCGGTCAGCGCGTAGAGGTTGCGGTCGTCGTCGTCGACGACCAGCACCGTCCGCCCCGCGAGGGAGCCGTCGACGTCCTGGGCGAGCGCGACGGCGGGATCCCCGCTCCGTACCAGCGGCAGCACGTCACCGGGCTGGTCCGCGCTCAGGTGCAGGGCGATGCGCTCGCGCAACTCGTCCAGGCTGGAGAGGAGTTCGAGCGGCTGCAGGGTGGCCCGCTGTTGCAGGAGACGCTCCTGCTCGGCGCCCAGCCGCCGGTTGTTGTGCGCGAGGACCGGCACGCCGTGCAGGGCGGCGTCCCGCGCCATCTCCTCCAGGAAGTCCAGGGCCGCGCCACCGGGCAGGTCGAGTTCCAGGACCACGCAGTGGCACGGGGTCGAGGCCAGCGTCGCCGCCGCCTCGTGGGCGCTCACCGTGGTGGTGACCTCCACGGTCGTGCGCGGGTCCCCGAGGCCGGAGGGGCCGGTGAGGTCGGCGACGGCGCTCTCCGCGACCAGTGACAGCAGGCCGCGCGGACGCTCCTCGATGACGAGCAGCCGCTTGGGCTGAACCGTCTCCGGCGGCGCGGCGGGTGCCGGGGTCTCGACCCGGTCCGCTGCGCCGGCGGCCTCGCCGGTACCGCTCTCCAGCGCCGTCCGCGAGTTCTGGGCGTTCAGTTCGACGAAGTCGGTCCGGGAGGCGGGCAGGTAGAGCGTGAAGGTGCTGCCCCGGCCGGGCACGCTGTCCGCGGTGATCGCACCTCCGAGGAGGAAGGCGATCTCGCGGCTGATCGACAGACCCAGCCCGGTGCCGCCGTACTTGCGGCTGGTGGTGCCGTCCGCCTGCTGGAAGGCCCCGAAGACGCTCTCCAGGTGCTGGGGTTCGATGCCGATCCCGGTGTCCACGACGTGGAAGGCGATCACCGGGCCGTCGTCGCGGCGGGCGACCTCCGGCACGTGCGCGTGGTCCGCGACCTCGATCCGCAGTTCCACGCCGCCCTTCTCGGTGAACTTGACCGCGTTGGAGAGCAGGTTGCGCAGCACCTGCCGGAGCCGGTAGTCGTCGGTGAGCAGCTCCGCCGGCATCGTCGGCGCGGTCTCGACCGTGAACCGCAGGCTCTTCTGGCTCGTCAGCGGTCGGAAGGTCGCCTCGACGTAGTCGAGCAGCTTGCGCAGCGGGATCCGCTCGGGGGTGATGTCCATCTTCCCCGCCTCGACCTTGGAGAGGTCGAGGATGTCGTTGATCAGCTGGAGCAGGTCGGAGCCGGCGGAGTGGATGATGCCCGCGTACTCGACCTGCTTGGCCGTCAGGTTCCTGGTCGGGTTCTGGGCGAGCAGCTGGGCGAGGATGAGCAGGCTGTTGAGCGGGGTGCGCAGCTCGTGGCTCATGTTGGCCAGGAACTCCGACTTGTAGCTGGAGGCCAGCGACAGCTGGTGCGCGCGGTCCTCCAGCTCCTGCCGGGCCTGTTCGATCTCCAGGTTCTTGGTCTCGATGTCCCGGTTCTGTGCGGCGAGGAGCGCGGCCTTCTCCTCCAGTTCCGCGTTGGAGGACTGCAGTTCCTCCTGACGGGCCTGGAGCTCCTCCGACCGGACCTGGAGTTCGGCGGTCAGCCGCTGGGACTCCCCGAGCAGTTCGTCGGTGCGGGAGTTGGCGACGATCGTGTTGACGTTGGCGCCGATGGTCTCCATCAGCTGGTCGAGGAAGGCGCGGTGCACCGAGGTGAAGTCGCGTACGGCGGCGAGCTCGATGACGCCCAGGACCTGGCCCTCGACCACGATGGGCAGCACGATCAGGGAGGCGGGCTCGGCCCGGCCCAGGCCGGAGGAGATGGTCACGTAGCCCGCGGGCAGGGAGTCGACGGCGATCGTGCGCCGGCTGCGCGCGGCCTGGCCGACGAAGGACTCGCCGAGCCTGAAGCGGGTGGGGGTCGAGCCGGCCGGGAAGGCGTAGGAGCCGATCAGGTTGAGGACGGTCGTGTCCCCGCTGTCCTCCGCGAGGTAGAAGGCGCCGTACTGGGCGGACACCAGGGGCGTCAGCTCGTCCATGATCAGTTCGGCGACGACGGCGAGGTCGCGGCGGCCCTGCATCAGGGCCGAGATCCGGGCCAGGTTGGACTTGAGCCAGTCCTGTTCGTCGTTGGCCCGGGTGGTCTCGCGGAGCGACTCCACCATGAAGTTGATGTTGTCCTTGAGGTCGGCGACCTCGCCGGAGGCGTCCACGGTGATCGAGCGGGTGAGGTCGCCCTCGGCGACGGCGCCGGTCACCTCGGCGATGGCGCGGACCTGCCGGGTGAGGTTGCCGGCCAGCTCGTTGACGTTCTCGGTGAGCCGCTTCCAGGTGCCGGAGACGCCCTCCACCTCGGCCTGGCCGCCGAGCCGGCCCTCGGAGCCGACCTCGCGGGCGACCCGGGTGACCTCGGCGGCGAACGCGCTCAGCTGGTCGACCATCGTGTTGATGGTGGTCTTGAGCTCCAGGATCTCGCCGCGTGCGTCGACGTCGATCTTGCGGGTGAGGTCGCCCTGGGCGACGGCGGTGGTCACCTGGGCGATGTTGCGGACCTGGCTGGTGAGGTTGTGCGCCATGAAGTTGACGTTGTCGGTGAGGTCCTTCCACGTGCCGGCCACGTTCGGGACCCGTGCCTGCCCGCCGAGCGTCCCCTCGGTGCCGACCTCGCGGGCCACCCGGGTCACCTCGTCCGCGAAGGCCGAGAGCGTGTCGACCATCGTGTTGATGACGCCGGCGAGCGCCGCGACCTCGCCCTTGGCCTCCACGTTGATCTTCTGCGAGAGGTCGCCCTTGGCGACGGCGGTGGCCACCTGGGCGATGGAGCGGACCTGTCCGGTCAGGTTGGAGGCCATCACGTTGACGTTGTCGGTGAGGTCCTTCCAGGTGCCGGAGGCACCCCGGACGGTGGCCTGGCCGCCGAGGTTGCCCTCGGTGCCGACCTCGCGGGCGACCCGGGTGACCTCGGCGGCGAAGGCGCTCAGCTGGTCGACCATCGTGTTGATGGTGGTCTTGAGTTCGAGGATCTCGCCGCGCGCGGTGACGGTGATCTTCTGCGAGAGGTCGCCCTCCGCGACGGCGGTGGCCACCTGGGCGATGGAGCGGACCTGGGCGGTGAGGTTGCCCGCCATGAAGTTGACCGAGTCGGTCAGGTCGCGCCAGGTGCCCGACACGCCCTTGACGTCGGCCTGGCCGCCCAGGATGCCCTCGGTGCCGACCTCGCGCGCCACCCGGGTCACCTCGTCGGCGAAGGAGGACAGCTGGTCGACCATCGTGTTGACGGTGTTCTTGAGTTCGAGGATCTCGCCGCGCGCGGTGACGGTGATCTTCTGCGAGAGGTCGCCCTTGGCGACGGCGGTGGCGATCTGGGCGATGTCGCGGACCTGGCTGGTGAGGTTGCCGGCCATCGCGTTGACCGAGTCGGTCAGGTCCTTCCACGTCCCCGACACGGCGGGCACCTCGGCCTGGCCGCCGAGCCTGCCCTCGGTGCCGACCTCGCGGGCGACCCGGGTCACCTCGGAGGTGAAGAGGGAGAGCTGGTCGACCATGCCGTTGAACACGGTGGCGATCTCGCCCAACAGGCCGTCGGCGTCGTCGGGAAGGCGGGTGCCGAAGTCTCCGTCGCGCACGGCCGTCAGCCCGGCCAGGAGGCGCCGCAGATCCGGTTCACCGACCTGCGCCGTGCCGCCGTCGGCCGCGTGCTGAGCCTGGGGCTTCGTCGTGCCAGCCATCGAGGACGTCGCCTTCCTCTGTAGGGCGACAGGCCGCACGGCCCGTCGCAAGTCAACACCCGATCCAGCCGCACGTCCGACCGAAGGGCCGCGCCGAAGCCGTGTCAGGCACCTGTCCGTACCGTTCCGGACCGTACCGCACCCGTTCGGCCGAGGGCGACTTCCGTAGCACCGACGGAAAGTGACCGGGCACACGTCCGACCGGGGCCGTCCGGGGGCGGTCACGCGCCGGAGAACCGTGATCGACGAGCTGCCCGCCGCCGGCTAGCCGAGGTCGGTGAGCTTGCGCCCGCGGGCCCGGCGGTACAGGTCGGGCAGGCGCTCCTCGGCCGCCCGGGCGGCGTCCCGCCGGAGTCCGTACAGCACCCCGTAGGCGAACGCGTGAGCGTCACCGTCCGAGGGTCCGGTCCCCGCGTCCAGGAGGGCCCCGCGGGCGATCACGGTGTCCTGGTGGTCCCCGAGGGCCCGCTGCAGGGCCTTCATCCGCCGGGAGAACTTCTCGGCGCGCCCGGCGGAGACCGGGCGGACGCTGTCCGCCGTGTAGCGGGCCCGTTTGGCCGCCTTGCGCGCATGGTGCAACGCGCCGTCGCGCTCGGGCCCGGGGGCGGTCGCGAGCGCGGCGTCGAGCCGCTCCACCGTCCGGCGCTGTTCCCGGCGCAGGGTGCGGGACAACTGCCCGGCGGCGTCGCCGCCGCGGCCCTTCCCGGTGAGGGGCGGATCGTCGGCGAAGGCCTCCAGCGCGTCGAGGAGGGCGAAGTAGCGCGGGGTGGTGAGATCGGTCACCGCGTGCTCCCAGGCCTCCCGGTACCGGTCGGCGTACCGCGCCGCGAGCCGGGCGCGCAGGTCGCCGCGCGGCACCTCCGGGGGCAGCTCGTCCACTGCGGCGACCAGCTGCTCGCCGAGCACCTCCTGATCCCGCGCCAGGCCCAGCGACCGTCCGAGCCACCGCAGCTCGGCGGCCAGTTCCTCGACGCGCCCGCGGTCGAACAGCCGGCGGTGGGCCTTGAGGAGGCTGCGGAGCCGTCGGGCCGCGACCCGCATGCGGTGCACCGCGTCCGGCTCGTCCAGGCGCACCCGCGGGTCCCGCGCGATCAGTGTCCCGACCTGCTCGCGGAGGGCGGCGCCCACCACCGCGCCGGGCGTTCCGGGGCGCGGTGGCACCCGGTCCGGGGCCTGCTGCCGGGTTTCGCCCAGTGCCCGGGCGAGCTTGGACGGGTAGCGGGAGCGGCTCCCGCCCGCCGCCGTGAACGCGGCCTCGACGTCGTCGAGGAGTGCGGTGCCGCCCTCCGCCAGCTCGACCTCGGTCTCGGTCCAGGCGGTCAGCTGGGTGGGGGTGCCGGCGGCCCGGCCGGCACCGGGCGCGGAGCCGGTCCCGCGCGGCGTCCGCGGCCGGTCGAAGACCTGGCCGGTGACGCGGTCCTCGGCGATCTCGGCGAGCGTGGTCCCCGCCGTGTCGAGCAGGAGCTCGCGGCGCCGGCGGGTGTGCAGGTGCGCGACGGGTGCGAGCGCGCCGCCCCGCACGAACACCGCCAGCCTCGGCGCCAGTGCCGACGGCACCTGGCCGGGTGCACCGGCGTCGAGCGGTTCCGCGATCTCCTCGCGGGTGTCCCCGTCACGGGGCAGCTTGAGGTGCCAGCCGGCGTCCTGGCCGCCGGTGCGCCGGCGCAGGGTGATGCGCCGGCGCAGCAGCCGCAGGTCCGGGGTGTCGTAGTAGACGGCGTCCAGGTCGTGCGGTTCGCCGGGCACGACCCGGGCGACGCCCGGCAGGTCCTCGAACCGCCGGAGCGGCCGTCCGCCGTCGTACTTCCGTTCCCTCTCCATCTGTTCGCCACTCATGGTCGGCGCCTGCCCGCGGATCGCGGTTTCACGCCCGGGGGGCGGTGGGCCGCCCCGGCGCCGTCAGGCCTCGGCCAGCAGCTCGGCGCGCAGACCGGACAGGATGCGGGTGAGCAGCCGGGACACGTGCATCTGCGAGATGCCCAGCCGCCGGCCTATCTCCAGCTGGGTCAGCTCGGCCCCGAACCGCAGCGACAGGATGGTGCGGTCGCGCTCGGGCAGGGCGGCGATGAGCGGCTTGAGGGTCTCCAGGCAGAGCACGGTCTCGTAGGCGCTCTCCTCCTGCGCGATCCGGTCGCCCAGCGCGTCGCCGCCGTCCGCCCCGCCGTTGCCGGGCGCGGGGGCGTCGAGGGAGCCGGCGCTCTGCGCCTGGGAGGCGATCAGGCCCTCGCGCACCTCGTCCTCGGTGAGGTCCAGGTGCGCGGCCAGCTCGCCGGGGGTGGGGACGCGGTCCAGCACCTGCTCCATGGCGTCGCTGGTCTTGGCCAGCACCAGGCGAAGTTCCTGGAGGCGGCGCGGCACGTGCACCATCCATCCGGTGTCACGGAAGAACCGCTTGATCTCCCCGCTGATGGTGGGCAGCGCGAACGTGGAGAACTCGACCTCGAAGGACGGGTCGAAACGGTCGATGGCCTTGATGAGGCCGATCGTGCCGACCTGGACGATGTCCTCGATCGGCTCCTTGCGGTGGGTGAACCGGCTCGCCGCGAACTTCACCAGCGCCATGTTGAGCTCGATCAGGGTGCCGCGCACGTACGAGTACTCGGCGGTGCCCTCCTCGGCCGCGCGCAGCCGGGCGAACAGCGCCCTGGACAGCTCGCGCGCGTCGGCCGGGCACGTGGCCGAGGGCAGGGTGGCGGCGATTCCCAGTTGCTCGGCGACCCGGGCGAGGTCGGCCGGGCAGGTCACCTCGTCACCGGTCGAGACTGGTCCGACCGCGCCGGGGGCCGAAGGGCGGTGGGTGCGGGCAGTGGTCGAAGGGCGGGACACGACGGTCGGCATGCTCTCTCTCCTCTGCTGATGATCATTCGCGGGTGACGACGGGACTCACGTGCCCGGCCTCGACCCGAACAGACCTAACTTCGCCAAATGCCCACTCGATCTTCACTTTTTCTCCACGATTCGGAGGTGTTTCGGTGGCGGCGACCGTTTTCGCCCCGCCCCCGGCTGCACCGCCGGCCGTGCCGGGCGTGCCGGGCGACGGGCCCCGCGACGGGCCCCGCGACGCGCCCGGCCGGTCACCGGGCGGTGTTTCCGGAGCACCTCGGGGCACAAGACCCCCGCGGGTGGACAACCGGTGGTCGGCGGGCCGGGCGTGTCACCCGGCCCCTCCGGTCACAGGGAGCCGCAGGGTGTCGAAAGGGTCGCGTCGGAGTGAGGACAGATGAGCGTCAGTGAGTACCGGACGAAGAGCCGGCCGGTCCTGTCCGGGCTTCCGGCCACGGGGCAGACCCGCAGGCTGACCCCGGGCGGCGGTCCGGGGGTGGTCGGGCGCTGCCGGGACCACGCCCGGTCGGCCCTGGAGGACTGGGGCTGGTTGCCCACCACCGACCCCGATCAGCAGGCGCGGGCCGAGGACGTGCTGCTCGTCGTCTCCGAGCTCGTCACCAACGCCTGCCGGTACGCCGGGGGGCCGGACCAGCTGGTCCTGTCCGCCACCGCGCACACCCTCCGCATCGAGGTGCTGGACGGTTCCGACGCGCCGCCCCGGCCGCGCGTGCCGCACGCGCCCGGACAGCTCGGCGGCCACGGACTGTACGCCGTCGCGCTGCTCGCCGGCGGGTGGGGGCACGCGCCGCGCCCCGGCCGCCCCGGCAAGGTGGTCTGGGCCGAGTTCGACGTTCCGTAGCCGGGGGACCGGCAGCCCCCGGCAGCCCCCGGCGCTGCGGCGCCCGGCACCACGGCCCGCCGGGCGGGTGCCCCCGGGCCGCCGCGCTCAGAACGCGGCGCGCAACGCCGGCAGCAGCGTGCCCTCGGCCCAGTCCAGGAAAGCCGGTTGGCTCTCGCCGCCGACCTGGACGAGGGCGACCTCCCCGAACCCGGCGGTCACGAACGGGCGCACCGCCTCCACGAAGTCCTCGACCCGGTCGCCGCAGGGAACGGCCTCGGCGACGTCCTCGGGCCGGACGAACCGGCTCGCGGCCGAGAAACCCGCGGTGCCCGGCAGTTCCGCGTTGACCTTCCAACCGCCGCCGAACCAACGGAACTGCTCGTGCGCCCGTCGTACGGCGGCGTCCCGGTCCCGGTCCCAGCAGACCGGCAACTGGCCCACCGCGGGCTTGCCGGCCCCGCCGTGCCGCGCGAACCCGGCGATCAGGTCCGGGTCGGGCTCGACGGCGATCACCAGGTCGGCCAGCCGGCCGGCCAGCTTCCCGGAGGCGGGCCCGGACACCGCCACCCCGATCGGCGGCGGCAGGTCCGGAAGGTCCCACAGCCGCGCGCCCTCGACGTCGAAGTACTGGCCGTGCCGGGTCACGTACCCGCCGTCGAAGAGCGCCCGGATGATCTCCACCGCCTCCGCGAGCATCGCGTGGCGCACCGCGGCGCTCGGCCAGCCCTGGCCGACCACGTGCTCGTTGAGGTTCTCCCCGCTGCCCAGGCCGAGCCGGAAGCGGCCCTCGGACAGCAGCTGCAGGGTGGCGGCCTTCTGGGCCACCACCACCGGGTGGTAGCGGAACGTCGGGCAGGTCACGTAGGTCATCAGCGGGATCCGGGAGGTGGCCTGCGCGGCGGCTCCGAGCACCGCCCAGGCGTAGGGCGCGTGGCCCTGCTCGTCCAGCCAGGGGAAGTAGTGGTCCGAGATCACCGAGAAGTCGAACCCGGCCTGCTCGGCGCGCACCACGTCCGCGACCAGGTCACGGGGGGCTCGCTGCTCGGTCATCATCGTGTATCCGATCTGCACCATGAGGGACGCCTGCCCCCGATCGCCTCCGCCCTCACGCCGGACGGCCGCGCGCCACCCGCCTGCACCAGCGCCGGGCCCGGGGCGGCAGCAGCGGCGGCCCGCGACGCAGGGCCCCCGGGCCCGCCGAACTGCGGTCCAGGGCGGCGCGGATATCCTGGAACCGTGCGGCTGCGTGAGCGCGGGGGAATCGTCACCGAGCCTCCGGGCGTGTCCCGTGAACAGCCCGACCCCGGCCCGGCGCCGGCCTCTCCCGGCGACGTGTGACGGTGCGTGACGGGAGCAGGGTGATGATCCTTCCGGTCGAGATCAAGGTCAATGTCGACGGCGACGTCCAGGAGGCCCTGGCGGCCCTGGGTGAACCCCGGGGCGGTACGCGGAAGCGACTCATCTGGTTCGCCGAGGGCCGCGACGGCGTCGCCGAGGGACGACTGCCCCTGCTGGACGGCGGGGTGATCGTGCGCCTCCGGAGCGGCGACACCCCGGACGAGCTGACCGTCAAGCTGCGCCCGTGCACCGAGGAACAGCTGGTCGGGCCGTTCACCCGCCCGTTCGAGGAGGAGTCGTTCGAGTACCGGATCGAGGAGGACCTGGCGGGGAGCCGCCGGACGCTCGCGGCGTCCGCGACGGGCACGCACCCGCAGGCGGCGCTGCTGGACGCGGTGGCGCCCGGGGCGGACGCCGCCGCACCGCTCGGCGTCCGGCAGCGGGAGTTCCTCCGCGGGTGCGCACCCGGCGTGCGGATCGACGGGCTTGTCGCGCTGGGCCCGATCGCTTCCACCAAGGCCGAGGACGTGCCGCTCGACGACCTGGAGGCCGACCTGGAGCGGTGGGCGGTCGGCGGTCTGGACTTCCTCGAAGTCTCGATCCGGGTCAAGCCCAAGGAGGACGAGGAACCCGACGCCTTCGCGGAACGGGTCGCGCGCAAGCAGCGGAAGCTCGAATCGGCCGTGCGGGTCCGGGGGATTCCCTCCGGGAACCCCGAGAGTAAGACCCGGCGGGTCCTCACCGCCCTGGTTCCCGTCCGTCCGTGAGAGGACCCCGGCCGGCCCGGGCCCGGCCGTCGCGGCCCCGGAGGTCGGGGACCGGAGGCCGGGAGCCGGCTACGCCCCGTCGAGGGGGAGCAGTTCGCCGCTGCGGGCGACCCGCCCGTACCAGTGGGCGCTGGACTTCGGGGTCCTGGCCAGGGTCCGGGGGTCGACGTGGACCAGCCCGAAGCGCTTCTCGTACCCGTACGCCCACTCGAAGTTGTCCAGCAGGGACCACAGGAAGTAGCCCCGCACGTCCGCGCCGTCGGTGACGGCCCGGTGCACCGCCGCCAGGTGGGCGCGCACGTAGGCGCTGCGGTGGGGATCGTCGACCGCGCCGTCCGCGCCGACCGCGTCCTCGTAGGCCGCACCGTTCTCGGTGACCGCGAGCGCCAGCCCCGGGTACCGCCGGGCCAGCCCGGTCAGCAGCTCGTGCAGGCCGGACGGGTCGACCGCCCAGTCCATCGCGGTGACGTCGCCCGGTGCCCGGTGGAAGCCCACCCGGTCCGCGCCCGGCCAGGGGGAGACCTGGCCGCCGCCGTGGCCGTCCTGGCGCGCGGGTTCGGCCCCCTCGGTGGTCGCGGAGACCACGGTGGGCGTGTAGTAGTTGACGCCCAGCCAGTCCAGCGGCTGGTGGACCGCCGCCGGGTCGCCGGGCCGGACGAAGGACCAGTCGGTGAGCCGGGCGGTGTCGGCCAGCAGGTCCGCGGGGTACGCGCCCTCCAGCATCGGCCCGAGGAAGACGCGGTTGCCGACGGCGTCGATCCGGCGTGCCGCGTCCCGGTCCGGCGCGGACGGGGTGAGCGGACGCACCGCGTGCAGATTGAGCGCCACCGACAGCAGGGCCCCGGCCGGCAGGGCGGCGCGCAGGGCCTGGACGGCCAGGCCGTGGCCCAGGTTGAGGTGGTGGGCGGCGCGCAGGGCGGCCACCGGGTCGGTGCGGCCGGGGGCGTGGACGCCGGAGCCGTACCCCAGGAAGGCGCTGCACCAGGGCTCGTTGAGGGTCGTCCACCGGTGGACCCGGTCGCCGACGGCCTCGCCGACCAGCGCGGCGTACTCGGCGAACCGCTCGGCGGTGGCGCGCTCCGGCCAGCCGCCGGCCGCCTCCAACTCCTCGGGCAGGTCCCAGTGGTAGAGCGTGGCGACCGGTGTGATCCCGGCGGTGAGCAGCTCGTCGGCGAGGCGGCGGTAGAAGTCCAGACCGCGCTGTGAGGCGGGGCCGCGCCCGGTGGGCCGGACCCGCGACCAGGAGACCGAGAACCGGTAGGCGGTGAGACCGAGTTCGGCCATCAGCCGGACGTCGTCGCGGTAGCGGTGGTAGTGGTCGGTCGCGACGTCGCCGGTCTGGCCCCGGTGGACCCTGCCCGGGACGCGGCAGAAGGTGTCCCAGATCGACGGGGTGCGGCCGTCCTCGGCGGCGGCGCCCTCCACCTGGTAGGCGGAGGTGGCCGCGCCCCAGAGGAAGCCGGCCGGGAACCGGGGGACGGCGGCGGGCGGGTGGGGGTCGGACGGGCGGGGATCTGCCATGGCGGGTGCTCCCATCGGTGAGAACGGCGTGAGCGGGCGTGAGCGGGACAGCTGAGCGGTGCGGCTGAGCGGTGCGGCCCCACGATGGGTCTGCCCGGCAGGGCGAGGACGAACAGCGGGGGCACCGTCGAGATCGGCGCGCCGGCCGCCACGACCTCCCGCCCGGTCGACCGTGCGGTCACCGGCCCGGACGGCCTCCGCACGTGCTCGTGCCGGTCCCGTCGGCCCGAGCTGCCGAACGGGTGAAGGGTGGGCGCCGGAGCGTTTCGTCCACGAAGTGATGTCGTGGTGATGTGTAACTTCCGGTGCTGACAGAGCCGTTCCGCGCTCCCGCGCCGACCCTGGTCTCTGACCACCACCCGGAGGCATCGCTCCATGCGTTCTCGAACCCTTGCCGCCCTCTCCATGGCCGCAGCCCTGCTGGTGACGGGTACGGCCGCCACCCAGAGCGCCGCCGCCGCGGTGGCCTCCGTGGAGGCGGAGCCCACGGACTGTCCGAGGGAGCAGTACCGGCCCACCGACGACGACAAGAAGAAGTTCTACTGCGGGTTCAAGGAGTTGGGCCCCCGGACCCTGCCGACCGGACCGGTCGGCAAGTTGCTCAACGGCTACTACCGCTTCGGCGGGCTGACGCCCCAGCAGTTCCTCTCCTGGTACCGCGACGGCCTGGACTGGAAGTACCCGGCAGCGGACGGGTTCCGCGAGGTCAACGGCACGGTCGACCAGGCCGTGGCGACGGTGCCGAAGGACACGAAGCTCGACCGCTTCGGATCCTCGGGCGGGCGCTACCTGTCCACGGCCGGCACCGCGTACTCCGCGCGGGCGATCCCGCCGGACAGCCTCAACCCGATCCCGGACGCGCAGGGCGTGCCCCAGGACAGCTACCACTGCTACGTGGTGGTGAAGGAGTTCAAGGTCCTTCAGGGCCACATCGCGGCCGCCTTCGCCCAGCCCGGCGGCGGTGTCCAGCAGTGGCTGAAGGAGGACGCCGCCCTGAAGCCCGCGGAGCTGGGCACGGACCCGTACTACGTGTCCTCCCTCCTCAAGTACGGCTTCCTGGACGAGAAGCCCGCCACCACCTGCACGGGCTGACGGATGCCGGTCCGGGGCCCTGGGCGCGGTCCTCGCCGGGCCGGGGGCCCCGGTCGCGGGATCACTCCCCGGCGGCCGGCCGGCGCAGTCGGCCGTCCCAGGAGGCCGTCCGGCAGGTGAGTGCCACACCGGCGGCGGAGGTCGCGGTGGCGCCGTGCTCCTTGCACCTGCGGTGCGGCTCGTTGCAGCTGCCCTTCCTCTTCCCGGGGATCTGCGCGCAGTTCTGGGTGTCGTGGGCCGCCCTGCCCTCGGGCGAGAGGTCGTCGTAGGCGCTGTCGTCGTGCCGCCCGGGCGAGCCGGCGCCCCGCCCGCGTCCGCCGCCGGCGGGGTCGTGCGCGGGGCGCTCGGGGCCCGGGTGCTCCCGGGCTCCGTGGGGCGGGGCGTCGGGGAAGCAGCCGGGGGCTCTGTGACGGGGGCCGTCGCGGGGGTCGTCGGCGGAGCGGGTACGGCCGGGGTCACGGCGACGGCCGCGACGGTCCCCGGAGGTGAGGCCGGTGTGTCGAGGACGTCGCACGCCGTCGCGGACGCGCCGAGCAGGACGGCCGCTCTCCCGGCCGCGCGGGAGTTGATCATGGAGCTGGGCACCGGGCCAGTCCAGGGACCGCCACCCGGGGGTCACCGGTCAGGTCGGCCCCCCGGCGGCCATCGGGATCCCGATACCGGACATCGGATTCTCCATTGGTCCCGCGCGCGCCGCCGCCCTACTGTCGATCTCGTCACCGCGCTGACGGCCCGTCGCCGCACGGGCGGTCCGGGCCCGGCGCGTCGGGAACCGCGGAGCGTCACCCCGTCCCACCCGGGCCCGCTCCCCCCTGAACCCCTTCCCTCTGAACCCCTTCGGAGCAACCCGATGTCGAAGATCCTCTTCGTGATGACCGGCGCCGACCACTGGACGCTGGCCGACGGCACCAAGCACCCCACCGGCTACTGGGCCGAGGAGGCCGCCGCCCCGTACGAGGCGTTCCGGGCGGCGGGCCACGAGGTCACCGTCGCCACCCCGGGCGGCGTCGTCCCGACCGTCGACCGGGGCAGCCTGGCCCCCGAGGTCAACGGTGGCCAGGAGGGCGCCGACCACGTCGCCGCGACCCTCGCCGCGTTCACCGGGCTGCAGCGTCCGGTCCGGCTGGAGGACGTGCGTGCGGACGACTACGACGCCGTGTTCTACCCGGGTGGCCACGGGCCGATGGAGGACCTCGCGGTCGACCCGGTCTCCGGCCGGCTGCTTGCCGACGCCCTCGCCTCGGGCAAGCCGCTGGGCGTGGTCTGCCACGGCCCGGCCGCCCTGCTGGCCGCCACGACGGCGGGCGGCGCCAACGCCTTCGCCGGTTACCGGGTCGCCGCGTTCACCAACGCCGAGGAGACCCAGGCCGGTTTCGCCGACCGGGCGAAGTGGCTGCTCCAGGACCGCCTCACCGAGGCCGGCGTCCTGGTCCAGGAGGGCGAGCCGTGGGCCCCGCACGTGGTCGTCGACCGCAACCTGGTCACCGGCCAGAACCCCGCCTCCGCCGCTCCGCTCGCCGCCGCACTGATCGAGCGGCTGGCCTGACCGCCGGGGGCGGACCGGTCGCGCAGCGGCCGGGGCCCGTCACCACGGGCCGGGCCGGTCTCCCCCCGCGGAGCCGGCCGGGGCCCGGCCCAGGAGCAGGGTGCTGCCGGTGAAGGTGTGGGTCGTGCCGCCCGTGCGCGGATCCGCCCCGGCCGGGGGGACTTCGGTGAAGCCGGTGCTTCACCGGCCGCCGAGCCGCTCCCGGATCAGTTCCAGGACCGGCCCGGAGACGGACAGGACCGCGAGGGGGTCCGAGGTCCGGCTGTGGTCGGCCTCGACGAGCTGCGCCCTCATGGCCTCCGCCCCTGGCGCCCGGGCCGGTGCCGGACCGGAGAAGACGGTGACGCCGACGAGGTGGGGCCACGGTTCGGTCAGCGCCGGCTGCATGCGGTCCAGACCGGACGACAGCCCCGCGATGACGAGTCCGGCCGCTGCGACGGGGTCGGCCGTGGCGGCGAGGGTGACCGGGAGATCCGCCCCGAACGACGAACGCGGCTGTTCCACGCTCCCCTCGACGGAAGCGGCGTCGATGATGTCGAGCAGCAGCTCCCGGACCGTCCCCTCCGCGCGGGCGAAGTCGGTTCGGCCTTCGCCGCTCGGCCGGTACGTCTCCAGTTCGACGGCGAGACCCAGCGGCGTGAGGTCCGGTGCCCCGCCGGCCCGCGGGGCGCTCCCGGCCGTCGGGGGCAGCCACCGGAGGCGGGCACTCTGGTCCCAGCGGGCCCCGACCTCCTTCTGGGCCTCGTCCTTCTCGTCGAAGGGGACCGACAGGTAGAGCCGGCCGCGGACCTCGGTGCCGGGGACCTTGGTCCGCACGCGGTCGGCGACGGACGAGACGGTGCTGATCAGGCGGGCGACCCGGTCGTACCCGGGGCCGCCCCGGTAGTCGACGCCGCGCTCCCCAGCTGCGCCGCCCGTCGGCCGTCCCGGAGGCCGGCGTCGCCGAACTCGGGTCCGTCGGCCGATGTGCCGTCCGGCTGCCGGAAGTTCAGCTCGCCGATCACCTCGGCCCGGACGGTCGAGCCGTCCCCGAGATCGATCGTCACCGCTTCGGTCACTGGTCCCCTCCGAAGATCCGCCGACGAATCGTCAGAACACTCGGCGCCCCGGCGGGGCCGGGCGGCTTCGTCCGGACCGGGGAGCGTCCGGACCGGGGAGCGTCCGGACCGGGGAGCGGGTGGGCCGGGGCGGGCTTCAGGCGTCCGTGGGGAGGGGCTGGGCCGGGTGGCGGGGCGCCGCGGTGCGGGGCTGGGCGGGGAGCGGGAGGCCGAGGGCGGTGGTGGCGTCGGCGGGCAGGGCCAGGGCGGCCGTGACCTCCGGCGGCAGGTCGCGCAGGCGGAGCAGTCCGGCGGAGAGACGGGCGGCGGCGCGGTGCCAGTCGCCGGCCCGCTGGAGCAGGGCGTGGCCGCTGCCGAGGACGGTGTAGCCGCAGACCCGGGCCCCGGCGGCGCGGCTGCGGGCGGCGAAGGCGAGCGTGTCGGCGGGGGAGGTGACCCGGTCGCGGTCGCCGTGCAGCATCAGGACGTCGCGGCCGGCGAGCTGCTCGCAGGGGTCCTCGGCGGGGCACCAGGGGGCGAGGGCGACGATGCCGCTGACCTGGGGGTGACCGCCGGTGCGCAGGGCGGCGCGGCCGCCCATCGAGTGGCCGATCAGGACGGTGGGGACCTTGCCCAGCTCCTCGGCGAGGTCGTCGAGGGCGGCGCGGGTGTCGCGGGCGGCGTCGGCGCGCTCGCCGTTCCAGCCCCGGTGGCGGTAACGGACGGTGCCGATCGCCACGCCCGCGCCGGCCGTCTCGCGGCGCAGCGCGCGGACGAAGCCGGCCATCCGCAGGCCGGGCGGGTTGATCCGGCCGGGCCGGGAGAGATTGTGTTCCTCGCCGCCGTGCAGCACCAGCACCGCGGCGCCCGGCTGCTCGGGCCGCTCCTGCCAGACCAGCGCCCGGTGTCCGCCCGTACCGTTGCCGCCCACCCTGTACCGCTTTCGCCGTCCGTTTCGTGGACCGCAACTGTACGCGCCGGGTGAGGCCGTCGGGTTCACCCGGGCGGCTCAGCGCCGGTGCCGGGCGCGCGCGGGCGGCCGGTGGAGCTGCTATCCACGAAAGGTGGGGGTGTTCCGCGCGCCGCTCAGGGCGCAGCGTCGCCGAGTGGAGGACTTCGTGGCTCAGCAGCTCGCACTATCTGTCGACTTCGGATCGGGATTCACCGAAGCCTGGTCGAAAGTCGCCAAGTTTATTCCGCAGTTCATCGCCTTTCTGGCGATCCTGGTCATCGGCTGGTTCGTGGCCAAGGCCATCGCGAAACTGCTGGACCGGGGGCTGCGCCGGATCGGGTCGGAGAAGGTGGCGGAGCGAGGCGGGATCGCCCGGTACCTGAGCGGCTCCAAGTACGACATGACCGGGATCGTCTGCAAGATCGTCTACTACGCGATCCTGCTCATGGCGCTCCAGCTCGCCTTCGGCGTCTTCGGCCCCAACCCGATCAGCGTGATGATCAACGGCATCGTCGGCTGGCTGCCCAAGGGCATCGTGGCCGTGGTCATCGTGGTGGTGGCGATGGCCATCGCCAACGCCGTCCGCGACATCGTCCGCAACGCGCTCGCCGGCGCCGCCTACGGGCGGACGGTGGCCACCGTCGCCTGGGCCTTCATCGTCGCCCTCGGTGTGATCGCGGCGCTCGGCCAGGCGGGCATCGCCACCGCCATCACCGGTCCGCTGCTGATCGCGGTGCTCGCCTCGGTCGCCGGGATCCTGGTGGTCGGCGTGGGCGGCGGTCTGATCATTCCGATGCGCCAGCGCTGGGAGCGGTGGCTGGACGGTGCCGAGAAGGAGACCGCCAAGCTGCGCGGCAACGCGTACCAGGCGGGCCGGGAGGACGCGCTGGCCAACCAGCCGGTCCGCCCGGCCACCCCGGCCGGACCGCCGGCTCCGGGCATCGACCCGGGCCGGCCGGGCGGGCAGTCGGGCTGAGCGCCGGTCCGCCGGGCCCGGTCGCCGCGCGGTGACCGGGCCCACCGGGAGGGTCACCGCGCGTGCCGGACTCAGGCGGGCAGCAGACCCTGCTCCCGGACCAGCCAGCAGATCGCGGTCAGCCGGTACACGGCGAAGTCGTACCCGACCGGTTCGCGCCAGCCGATCTCGGTGAGCGCGTCGAGGAAGCCCAGCGCGTAGTCCGACAGCTCCTCGCGGTCGAGGGGCCGGGGCGAGAGCTCCGGCCCCTGCGCGTACAGCAGCTCGCGCAGCTCGGCGGTGTGCTGGTCGACCGCCGCCACGAAGCCCGGCTCGAAGGCGAACTCGGCGAGCCGGGGGGTGAAGGCGGCGACGATCCCGGGCAACGGACAGCCGGCCGGCCGGTGGGAGGGGTCGGAGTCGTCGGGGGAACCCCGGTGGGATCCGTCGGGCGTGGCGAACATCCGTCCACGGTAGGCGAGCGGGGCGGCGGGAACGGCCCCTCGTTGCGGTTCCGTGTTGAGACCTTGGCCACCCCGCGGCCCGGCCGTCCGAGCCCGTCGGGGACCGGCCGGTCACCGCGCCCGCCGGCGCCCGGTCCCCGGGCCGGACCCCCGCCGGCCCGGTCCCGGCGCCGCTCCGGTCGCCGGCCGTTCACCGGCCCGACCGCCGCCGGAATCGGTGAAACGGGTATGAGCACGGGGTGGTCTGTACCAGAATGGCCGGTATGGATCTTCGAATCTTCACCGAACCCCAGCAGGGCGCCGACTACGACACCCTGCTCCGGGTGGCCCGGACCGCCGAGGAGCTGGGTGCCTTCAGCGCCTTCTTCCGCTCCGACCACTACCTGAAGATGGGCGACGTCAGCGGCCTGCCCGGCCCGACCGACGCCTGGATCACCCTGGCCGGCCTGGCCCGGGACACCAGCACCATCCGCCTCGGCACCCTGATGACCGCCGCCACCTTCCGGCTGCCCGGCGTGCTCGCCATCCAGGTCGCCCAGGTCGACGCGATGAGCGGCGGCCGGGTCGAGTTCGGCCTCGGCGCCGGCTGGTACGAGGAGGAGCACAGCGCGTACGGCATCCCCTTCCCGAAGGAGAAGTTCGGGCGGCTGGAGGAGCAGCTGGCGATCGTCACCGGGCTGTGGAACACCAAGCTCGGGGAGACCTTCGACTTCGCCGGGGAGTACTACCGGCTGACCGACTCGCCCGCGCTGCCGAAGCCGGTCCAGCAGAAGATCCCGGTCCTGGTCGGTGGCAAGGGCCCGACCCGCACGCCGGCGCTGGCCGCCCGCTTCGCGGACGAGTTCAACCTGCCGTTCGTCTCGGTCGAGGAGAGCGCCGCCCAGTTCGGCCGGGTCCGCGCGGCCGTCGAGCGGGCCGGGCGGCAGGCCGACGACCTGGTGTACTCCAACGCCCTGGTCGCCTGCGTCGGGCGGGACGACGCCGAGGTGGCCCGCCGGGCCGCGGCGATCGGCCGTGACGTGGACGAGCTGAAGGCCAACGGCCTGGCCGGCACGCCCGACGAGGTGGTGGAGCGGCTCGGCCGGTTCGCCGCCGTCGGCAGCCGGCGGGTCTACCTGCAGATCCTGGACCTGGACGACCTGGACCACCTGGAGCTGATCGCCTCCCGGATCGCCCCGCAGCTGGGCTGAGTCCGGCCGCGGCCCGGCGGCTCCACCGGACGCGCGCCCCGGCGCCGGGGGAGCCGCCGCCACGCGTCCCGGGGGGGCCGCCGAGCCTCCCCGGGCCTCCGGCCCAGCCGTGCCCGGCCGGGGCGCTGTGACGTGCCCGGTGCGCTTCTGTGACGTTCCTGGAGCGGTAAAGGACTCGGCCCGGACCGGGGCTGACCACTAGTCTTTACTTTCTCTTGAAGGGGGAAGGCTCTTCGGGAGACGGAGCCGGGCAGCGTTCGGGCCGGCGGGGAGTCAGGGGGAGAGCCGATGGCGGACGTCAGGGTCTTGGGGATGCCGGACCTGTCCGGACCGGCCGATTCCGGGCCCGCGGCCGGGCCCGGGGCGGAGCCGGTGAGTCGGTCGGGGAACGGGACCGGCGGCGAGCCCGGGCCCGGGGCGCCGGCGGGCGCGACCGCGGGGGCATCGGCCGGGCCCGGCGCCGCGGTCGCGCCGCCCGAGGCCGGGGGCGAGTCCGGCGCCAGGGTGCCGGCGCCGCGGACGGCCTGTCGAGGGGTGTCGCCGGAGCCCGCCGGGACGGTGCTGCGCCCCCGCGGGCTGCAGGACCTCCGGCAGAGCCGGGCCCGGCCGGCCGTGCTGCACTACCCGGCGGGGGACCTGCTGGTGGTCTCCGGGCTGCCCGGCAGCGGGAAGAGCACGCTGATGCGCCGCTGCGTCCGCACCCTGCTGGTCGACTCGCAGCAGGTCCGCGAGGAGTACGCGGCCCGGGTGCCCGGCTGGCTGCCCTACGCGGTCTACCGGCCGGCGGTCCGGGTGGCCCACTACCGTCGGCTGCGGCGCGCGGTGCTGGCGGGCGGCCCGCTCGCGGTGCACGACTGCGGGGCGGTGCCGTACGTCCGGCAGTGGCTGGTCCGGGAGGCCGCGCGGCAGGGGAGGCGGGTGCACCTGATCCTGCTGGACGCCAGCGCAGAGGAGGCCCGCGAGGGGCAGCAGGCCCGGGGCCAGGCGGTCTCCGCGTACGCCTTCGCCCGGCACCGGGAGGCCGGCCGGCGGCTGCGCCGGCGGCTGGCGGGGACGGGGGAGCCGCCGGCCGGCTGCGCCTCGGCGGTGGTACTCGACCGGGCCGGTGCGCGCGCCCTCCGGGAGATCGTCTTCGTGGCGTCGTAGTCTCGGCGAGGGCCGTCGCCGCTCCACGGAGCCGACGGGGCGTCAACTTTCGGACAGACCGGGGCCGGTACTGTGCGCATGCGCGCGACGGGAAATGCTCGATGTGCGGCCGGGTCGGACCGCTCAAACTTCCGGATTATGTCTGATATGTCGTCAGAAGTTCCAGGCCGGAACGAGTCTGACGCGTACACGCGACTCTGCGTAGCCTGAGCTCGGCGGCCCCCCTCAACCGCCGTCCCCCACAACTCCCCCTCAGGAGCGCAGATGCGTCGTTCTGCTCGCGTGCCCTCGCGTGCCGCCGCAAGGTTCCTCGGTGCGGCCGCCCTCACCGCGGCCCTCGGACTCACCCAGTTCGCCGCCCCCTCCACGTTCTCCACCGCCACCGCGGCCCCCGGGGCCCCGGTCGCCGCCGCCGAGTGCACCGGTGACGCGAGCCAGGACGCCGCCGCGCGCAAGCCCGCCGGCGGTTCCGCCGGCCAGGAGCCCAACGCCGTCAGTGACGCCCAGGCCAAGGCCATGGACGCCGAACTCCAGGCCCGGGTCACCCAGCTGGCGCTCTCCCCGGGGGGCAACGCCCTGCTCGCCCCCGGCACGCTGGCGGCCACCACGACCGTCCCGGTGTACGTGCACGTCGTCCACTCCGGGACCACCGGCAAGCTGTCGGCCGCCACGATCACCAAGCAGATCGCCGTCCTGAACGCCGCGTACGGCGGTCAGGGTGCGGGCAACACCCCCAGCCAGTTCCAGTTCCAGCTGGCCGGCACGGACTACACCGACAACGCCACCTGGTACAACGGCATCACCCCGGGCTCCTCCGCCGAGCGGTCGATGAAGAGCGCGCTGCGCAAGGGCAAGGCGGGCGCCCTCAACCTCTACACCGCCAAGCTCGGCCAGTCGCTGCTCGGCTGGGCGACCTTCCCCAGCTCCTACCAGTCCAACCCGACCGACGACGGCGTGGTCGTCCTGGACACCTCGTTCCCCGGCGGCTCGGCCACCAACTACAACGAGGGCGACACCGCCACCCACGAGGTCGGCCACTGGCTCGGGCTCTACCACACCTTCCAGGGCGGCTGCAGCGGCCAGGGCGACTACGTCTCGGACACTCCGGCCGAGAAGAGCGCCGCCTACCAGTGCCCGGCCGGCCGTGACACCTGCACCACCACCGGGGTCGACCCGATCCACAACTTCATGGACTACACGTACGACTCCTGCATGACGCAGTTCACCGCCGGTCAGGTCGCCAGGATGGCCAGCTCCTGGGCCGCCTACCGGACCTGACGGTCCGCGGCGACCGCCGCCCGGAACACCGGCGGGTGCACGGCCATCGGGCCGCGCACCCGCCGGTGCCGTTTCGGCCCGGCCGGCCGACGGTCCGACGGGCGGTCCGTCGGTCCGGCTGCCCGGCTGTCCTCGACTTCCTCGGCGCCGGGCCCGGATCGCACAGGGTTCGAAAGTATCCGGGGCTCCCGGCGTGGCAAATGGCGACTGTTTGTCCGCTTTGATCTATGTTCGAGGGGACAGCAGTGCAGTCGGGAGAGCAGTCGAGCAAGGAGCAGCGGTATGGCCAACAGCGCGAACCCCCGGATCGTCGTCGGCGTGGACGGCTCGCCCGCCTCGGAGCAGGCCCTGCGCTGGGGCGTCGACTACGCCCGGCTGGTCGGCGGCACCGTCCAGGCCATCGCGGCCTGGGAGTACCCGGCCTTCTACGGCTGGATCGGGGCGGGCGTGCCGGCCCCCGACTTCAACCCCGAGGAACTCGCCGGGAAGACGCTCGCGGAGAGCGTCACCCGCGTCGTCGGTGACGACCCCGGCGTCCGGATCGCCGAGTCGGTCATGCCCGGCAACGCCGCGCAGACACTGCTGGAGGCCGCCGCCGGAGCTGCGCTGCTCGTCGTCGGCAGCCGGGGTCTCGGCGGGTTCTCGGGAGCGCTGCTCGGCTCGGTGAGCCGCCACCTCACCGAGCACGCGCCCTGCCCGGTGGTCGTCGTCCGCGAAGGGGCCGCCGGCGCGGGCACCGCCGCGTAGCCGGGCGTGCGGCGGGCCGCCGTACGGAGGCACGATGGAGGCATGCCAGAAGGTGACTCCGTCTACCGCGCGGCGGCCCGCCTGCACGAGGCCCTCGCCGGACAGCTGCTGACCACCGCGGACCTGCGGGTGCCCGCGCACGCCACCGCCGACCTGACCGGCCGCCGGGTGCTGGAGGTCGCCCCGCGGGGCAAGCACCTGCTGACCCGCCTGGCGGGCGGCCTCACCCTCCACACCCACCTGCGGATGGACGGCCGCTGGGAGGTCTACCGCCCCGGCGAACGCTGGGCCGGCGGACCGGCCTGGCAGATCCGGGCCGTTCTGGGGACCGAACGCGGCACCGCCGTCGGCTACCGGCTGCCCGTCGTCGAGCTGCTCCGCACCCGGGACGAGGAGCGGGCCGTCGGCCACCTCGGACCCGACCTGCTCGGCTCCGGCTGGGACCCGGCGGAGGCGGTCCGCCGCCTGCTCGCCCACCCCGTCCGGCCGCTCGCCGAGGCCCTCCTCGACCAGCGCAACCTGGCCGGCATCGGCAACGTGTACGCCAACGAGCTGTGCTACCTGGCCGGTGTCACGCCGTGGACGCCGGTCGGCGAACTGACCCGCCCCGAGCGGCTGGTGGACCGGGCCCGGCAGCTCCTCGACGCCAACAAGCTGCGCTCCGGCCACGTCACCACCGGGGACACCCGGCGCGGCCACCAGCACTGGGTCTACGGCCGGGCCGACCGGCCGTGCGTGCGCTGCGGGACGAAGGTCCTGACGGCGAGCCAGGGCGTCCCGCCGCAGGAACGGGTGGCGTTCTGGTGCCCGTACTGCCAGCGCGGGCCGGCCCCGGCGGCCCGGCCGGCGGGCGCACGGCGCGGCCGGTGAACGGGCCGTCCGGCGTCAGGGGCGCTCGACCAGGGCCGGGTGGCGGGGGTCGTCGACACGGACGGTGAGGTCGGCCGCCTCGGTGGGGACGGTCTCCGCCTCGTAGCGGGCGAAGGCCGGCAGCGTCCACCGCTCCTCGGGCGGGGTGCGGCGGGCCAGCGCCGCCGGGGAGAGCGACAGGTGGACGGTCAGCTCCAGCGGCAGCCACCGGCCGAGCAGCAGCGCACCGTCCAGCAGTAGGACGCCGCCGGGCGGCAGGGTGACGTACGGCGCGCGGGTGGAACGGTCGGTCGACGGGTCGCGCAGGCTCGGCAGCACCCGTCCGGTGCCGCCGGGCTCCAACGGGTCCAGTACCTCGCGCGCCAGGGCGCCGTCGTCGAGCCAGAGGTCGTGGAAGGCGTCGGCGTCCTGCTTGCCGTACTCCAGCCGGACCGAGGCCGGGCGGAGGAAGTCGGCCGCCGAGACCCGCAGGGCCGGGCGGCCGCGCAGCCGCAGCGGCTCCACCAGGGCGTCGGCGAGCGCGCCGGGCCGGGCCGCCGCCGCCCCGTCGACGGCCACCCGCTGCCGGCGCCCGTCGGCCCCGGGTGCGGCGGCGATCCGTTCGGCGAGCAGCTCGACGAGCCGGTCGAACGAGATCGGGCGAATCTTCACGGAGTCGTCCACGAGGTCATCCTGCCGTGGGGGCGGGCGGGCGCCGGGCCGGCCGTCGTTCGTCCTCGGCGAACAGTCACGGGACGGGCAGCGGGCCCATGGCGTACAGGACGCTGTCGTGGCCGCCGTAGAGGTTCGCGCCGTCCGTGAAGACCGACCAGACGTCGACGCCGGGGCCGGAGTCGCTGAAGCTCCGGGACTCCCGGCCGGACACGGTCTCCAGGTGGTGGAGGCCGTCGGCGGCCGGGCCGGGGACGATCAGCTCGGCGCCGGCCAGCACGGGGCGGGTGCGGCGGTCGAGGCGGAACGGCAGCTCGTGCCGCCAGAGCTGCTCGCCCGTGGCCACGGCATGGGCGGTGACCAGCCCGTTGTCCCGCAGGACGTAGACCTGGGTGCCGTCGCTCACCGGAGGCAGGGCGCGCCACTCCTCGCCCTGGCCGGGGGCGATCGACCAGCGCGGGACGCCGTCGGCGTGGCGCAGGGCCCGCACACCGGCCGCCCCGTCGGGGAGGTACAGGTTCTCCAGGTCGATCGCGGACCACGCCGCGCTGCCCGCCGCCCCCCAGAGCCGGCGGCCGGTGGCGCCGTCCAGCAGGGAGACCCCGGCGGTCGGGTCCGAGTCCCGGGCCAGGAGGCGACCGGACCAGTCGAGGACGGCGACCAGGCCTTCGCCGCGTTCGGCGGCCGGGCGGGACCAGACCACGGTGTGCGTGGTGGCGTTCACCGCGAACAGCCTGCCGCCCGGGCCGAGCGGGCGGCTCTCGGCCCGGCCGTAGAGCAGGCTTCCGTCGCAGCCGAGCAGGATGACCCGGTCGCCCAGCTCCTCGGGCAACGGCATGCTCCAGTCGGCGAACGGGCCGATCAGCGTGCGGGCGTCGATGTGGCCGGGCGAGGTGGTGAAGACGCGACCGGCGCCGACGATCACCGGGCTGTCGGCCGGCGCGCCCTTGGACACCGGGAACTCCATCGTGCGGGTCACGGCGCCGGTGTCCCGGTCGAGCACCCGCAGGGCGTCCCCGGAGAGGTGGACCGGAGCGTTCGGCCGGCCGTCGAGCCGCAGCGGCGTCATGGGCGCGGGTCCCCGGTACGTCCAGAGCGGCTCCGGCCCGTTGACCCGGGTCGGCAGCGGCAGCGGCTTCGGCGGCGCCGGTTCCGGCCCGCCCGACGACCGCGACACCCCCCAGACCGCGGCGCCCGCGGCCAGCACCCCGGCACCCAGCAGCAGCCGCCGCCGGCTCGGCCCCGGTCCGCGCTCCCCGCCGCCCCCGCCACTGAGCACGTCCGCCCGCCCGCCGTCGGTGCCGCCGCCCTCACCGTCCCACTGCCAGGACGCCTCGCCGGGCTCGCGCCCGGCACTCTCGGAACGTTCGGACGGTACGGACGGCATGGCTCGGTACTCGTTCCCCCCGGGGCAGCACTGCGCTGCACTGTCCACGGAGGATATCCAAACCGCACGGCCGGCCCCGCGTGCGGCGCCGCCGGCCCGCTCAGGCGGGGACGCCGTGGTCGGCGAGGTCGGCGATGACCTGGGCGTGGCAGGGGAGCGGCGCGCACCAGCAGCCCAGGCGGTGGCCGCGAAGGCCGGGGACGAGGGCGAGCAGGGCGGGACGGGCGAGCAGGTAGGCGCGGTAGTCGGCGAGCATCTGCTCCCTGGGCAGGTCCGGCCCCGGCCGCCACGGGCAGTGCAGCGGCGACGCGGCCAGGTGCCAGCCGCCTCGGTGCATCGCCCGGCCGACGTAGACGACGTCGGCGTAGGCGGGGTCGTCGCGGTGGCCCTTGAGGTTGACGACGGTGGTCGGGGGCGTCGGGCCGGAGGTGCTGCGGGTCATGGTGACGATGGTGACGCGGACGGGGTGCACGGGCACCCCGGGGGCCGTGTGACCGGTGCGTCCGGTGGGTTCGCCTTGACAGCCCCTGGGGCCCGGCGTAGCAAGAGAAGATGCGCCAGGGTGTGCCGGCGGACCCGCCCGGTCCGCGACCGAGCGGCGGTGGTGCCCGGGACGCGCGATCCGACCCGCACCGCCCCCGGGAGCACGCTGCCCCCGTCCGGGCGGATCCGGCCGGACCCGCCGGGCCGGTGGCGACCGGGCCGGGCGGGGCGGACGGCGCGGCCCAGGAACGCGACGCCCTGCTGGCGGCCGCCGTCCGGAGGGTGCTGGGCACCACCGACGCGTACGGCGCGACCGTCCACCTCCGCTCGCGCGACCGGCGCTCGCTGGTGCTCTGCGCCATCGCCGGCGTGCCGCTGTCGATCATCAGCCCGTTCCGGCGGGTCGCCGCCGCCGGGCCGCTGCCGGCAGCGGTCTCCTACCGCACCGGGCGGACGGTCACGCTGTCCGACACCGAGGACATGATGCGGCGCTTCCCCCAGCTGGCCGTCGGCATGCCCTACGACTTCGCCTCGGCCTGCGTCCCGATCCGCACCGGCGACGACACGTACGGGGTGCTCAGCGTGCTCTGGCCGGCCTCCGACGACGGGGTGCCGGAGGGCGCGCGGCGCCACCTGCGGACGGTCGCCAACCGCCTCGCCAACGGCCTGGCCGGCCTGGAGGCGGCCGGCGGCGCGGTCGAGCCCAACGGCGACACCACCGTGGTGGAACTGACCCCGCCGTCCGCGCCCACCACCCGGGTCGGACTGTTCGACTGGAACGTGGTCACCGGCGAGGTGTCCGCCGACGACCAGTTCTGCGAGATCTTCGGCCTCGCTCCCGGCGACTTCGACGGCCGCGCCGAAACCCTGGCCGGCCGGATCGCCGCGGGCGACCTGCCGGAGTTCCGGACCGCCGTGCGCGGCGCCCTCGACCGGGGCCACGTGCTCGCCGCCCGCCTGCGCGTCCTGGACCGGGACGGGCACCCGTACCCCGTCGAGCTGTGGGCCCGGGTGCCCGGCAGCGGTGCGGACGGCCGCAGCCGCCTTGTCGGCGCCGTCCTCGACACCCGCACCGGGACGGCCGCCGCCGCCGCCGTGGAACGGCTGCGCGACGGCGTCTTCTCGCTCGACCCGGACGGCCGGATCACCTTCGCCAACCACAGCGTCGAGCTGCTGCTCCAGACCCGCCGCGAGGACCTGCTCGGCCACCACCCCTGGCACGTGCTGCCCTGGCTGTCCGACCCGGTGTACGAGAACCGCTACCGGGCCTCGCTGCTCTCGCAGCAGCCCACCGCCTTCCTCGCCCGGCGTCCGCCGGACCACTGGCTCGCCTTCTCGCTCTACCCGGACGCGCACGGCGTCACCGGCCGGGTGGTCGCCGCGGTGCCCCCGCCCGGCGCGGCCGAACCGCCCGCCGAGCCCGCGCCCGGCACCTGGACCGGCCTCGGCGTCATGTACCACCTGCTGCAGCTGGCCAGCGCGCTCAGCGAGGCCGTCACCGTCCGCGAGGTCTGCCGGGCGGTCGCCGACGAGATCCTGCCGGCCCTCGGCGGCCAGGAGCTCGCCATCTACGCCGTCCGGGACCGGCGCCTGCACCTCGTCTCGCAGAGCGGCTACCCGGACGGCTTCCTCGACCACTTCGAGGGCACCCCGATCGGCGCCCGGGTGCCCGGCGCCGAGACGCTCAGCACCGGCACCCCGATCTTCTTCGAGTCGGTCGGCCAGCTCGCCGCCGCCTACCCCGGCATCGAACTGGACGAGATGGGCGCCTGGGCCTTCCTGCCGCTGATCGCCTCCGGCCACCCGGTCGGCAGCTGCATCCTCGGCTTCGACCGGGCCCGCTCGTTCACGCTGGAGGAACGCGGCCTGCTCACGGCCCTCGGCGGCTTCATCGCCCAGGCCCTGGAACGCGCCCGCCTCTACGACGCCGAGTTCGCCCTGGCCCGCGGCCTCCAGCAGGCGCTGCTCCCGCACCGGCTGCCGCGCCTGGACGAGGTCCGGATCGCCGCCCGCTACCTGCCCGGCACCCAGGGCATGGAGATCGGCGGCGACTGGTACGACGCCATCGTCACCGGGCGTGACCTCACCCTCGTCATCGGCGACGTCGAGGGCCACAGCGTCGGCGCGGCCGCCACCATGGGCCAGCTGCGCAGCGCCGTCCGGGCCTTCGCCACCGTCGGCCACCCGCCGGACGAGGTGCTCGCCCGGACCAACCAGCTGCTGCTCGACCTCGACCCCGGGCTGCTCGCCAGCTGCTGCCTGATCCGGCTCACACCGGGCGACGGCCACGCGCTGGTGGCCCGGGCGGGACACCTCCCGCCGGTGCTGCGCCACCCGGACGGGCGTACGGAGGCGCTGTACGTGGCGGGCGGGCCGCTGCTCGGCGTCGACCACCGGGCCGAGTACCCGGTCAGTGAGCTGCGGCTGGCCCCCGGCTCACTGCTCGTGCTGTACACGGACGGGCTGGTGGAGGACCCGGCCGCGGCGATCGACGAGGGCGTGGAACGGCTGCGTGCCGCGGTCGCGGGCCACGGCGCGGCGGCGGGGTCGGCCGACGACGGCGTCGAGGTCCTGGACCGGCTGGCGGAGCGGCTGCTGCACGAGGTGGGTTCGACGCACCGGGTCGACGACGTGGCGCTGCTGCTCACCGCCTACCGGTGAGGCGGGGGCCCCGCCGAGCGTCCGCCGGGTGCGCGACTTTCGTCGGACCGGCCGGCGACGAAGGGTGGCGGCGGTCACGCCGTCCGGTTCGTTAGCCTCACTGGGTGGACGTCATAGCAAGAGCCTGGTCGAAGGCGGTACGAACCGCGCTGCCCGGTCCGTGGCGGCTCGGGCTGGTGCTGCGCGAGGGGATCGGCGCGATCCTGCTCGGCGGGCTCGCCCTGATGATCGAGGTGCTCAGCAGGAGCGGCCTGGCCGTCCCGGTCGCTCCCCTCGTCGCCGTCCTCTTCCTGCTGCGCCGGGGCCTGCCCGCGACCGTCCTGGTGGCGACCGCGGTGGCCAGCGGCTGGTGCGGGGGGCCGCTGCCGCTGCTGGTCTGCGCAGGCTGGTCGGCCGGTGCCCGGGTGACCAGGGTCGGTGTCCTGGCCGGCTCCTTCACGGTGGGTTTCGTCCTCATCACCGCGTCCAGCGTGGTGAAGGACATGGACCAGGCGCCGGTCAAGCTGGTGGTCGGCCTCTCGCTGGGCGGGTTCCTGCTGCTCGCCGTGCTGCCCGCGCTCTGGGGCCGGTACCGGGCGCAGCGCCGGGCGCTGATGGACGCGCTGAGCGAGCGCAACGAGCAGCTGCTGCGCGAGCGGGCGATGGTCGCCCACCAGGCGAGGCTGCGCGAGCGGCACCGGATAGCCCAGGACATGCACGACAGCCTGGGCCACCAGCTCGCCCTGATCTCCGTCCACTCCGGGGCCCTGGAGGTCGACCGGACCCTCAGCGACCGGCAGCGCGAGGCGGTGGGCGTGCTCCGGCTGGCCGCGGTCGCCGCGATGCGGGAGCTGCGGGAGGTGGTCGGCGTGCTGCACGACGAGTCGACCGCCGCGCCGGCCGTCGCGGGTGCGGCGGCGGGAGCGGGCGCCGGGCCGGGCGTCGGCGGCGCCGGTGGGGTGGACGGGATCGAGCAGCTGGTCGAGTCCTCGCGGGCGGCCGGCACGGTGGTCGCCTTCGTCCGGGACGGCGAGCGGCGCCCGCTCGCCGCGTCCGCCGGGCACGCGGCCTACCGGATCGTTCAGGAGGCGCTCACCAACGCGCACAAGCACGCGCCGGGCGCGCCGATCAACATCGCGCTCCGGTACGAGCCGGACGCGCTGGTGGTGGAGGTGGTGAATCCGGGAGCGCCCGAGCCCGTGGGCGTGCGCGCCGGGCGCGCCAC
This sequence comes from Kitasatospora sp. NPDC002965, assembly GCF_040611255.1. Classification (NCBI taxonomy): domain Bacteria; kingdom Bacillati; phylum Actinomycetota; class Actinomycetes; order Kitasatosporales; family Streptomycetaceae; genus Kitasatospora; species Kitasatospora sp. NPDC002965. The sequence goes on from NZ_JBEXNT010000050.1 coordinate 42,339, forward strand.
CGCGGTCGTCAGCGGCGGGCAGGGGCTGACCGGACTGCGCGAGCGGGCCCGGCTGGTCGGCGGCATGGTGCACGCCGGGCCGACGCCGGAGGCCGGGTTCCGGCTGGCCGCCGTGCTGCCGTACGAGGGGGCGGAAGGGGCCGGGGGCGTCGCCGGCGGTCCCGTCGGCGGAGGCACGGGTGCTCCCGGGGAGGTGCCGGACTGGGCGCTGGACGGCGTTCCGCCGGTCGAGGCCGCACCGCCTCGGCGGCGGAGCCCGGCGATCGGCTGCGCGATCGGCGGGGCCGTGGTGCTGCTCGCCGTGCTCGGGCTGGTGGTGTGGGGCGTCGTCGCCTTCATCCGGGCCACCGACGACTCGACCGTGCGGCGGCCGCTGTACGACTCGGTGGAGGTGGGCACGGCGGAGGCGGACGTGAGGCGGATGCTCCCGCCGGGCAACAGCTTCTTCACCAAGGACCTGGAGCGGGGCGGACCCACCCCGCCGGCCGACTCCTCCTGCCGTTACTTCCTCTCCGACACCGATGGCGAGGGCTGGGAGGGCGACAACGTCGTCCGGTTCTGCTTCAAGGACGGTGTGCTGGTGGAGAAGAAGCACTACAACGTGTCGCCTTGACACCGCCCGCCACGCGGAGCCTCCACGCGGAGCCGTCGTGCGGAGCCGTCGTGCGGAACCCGCCGGGCCGGGAGGTCCGGCCGGTCCCGCGCCGGCCGGTCCCGCGTCGGTGCGCGGAGGTGTGAGGATGGTCCCCGGCAGCACCGGGGGGATCCTGTGCCACGCCGTCAGGACCAGCCCAAGGGGATGACCAGCAGTGATCCGAGTCCTCGTCGCCGACGACGAGCCGCTCATCCGGGCCGGAATCAGGATGATCCTGTCCTCGGCCGACGACATCGACGTGGTGGCCGAGGCCTCCGACGGCCGGCAGGCCCTGGAACTCGCCCGCGCGCACCGGGTGGACGTCGTCCTGCTGGACATCCAGATGCCGGTGATGGACGGACTGACGGCGCTCGCCGAGCTGCCGAGGAGCGCCCCCGGCGCGCGGGCGCTGATCCTCACCACCTTCGGGGAGCGTGACAACGTGCTGCGCGCCGTGAGCGACGGCGGTGCCGGCTTCCTGCTGAAGGACACCGCGCCGGCCGAGCTGATCCAGGCGGTCCGTGCGGCCGCCACCGGACACGCCTTCCTCTCGCCCGCCGCCACCCGCCACATCGTGGACTCGCTGGCCGCCGGGCGGTCCGGCCCGGCCGCCGCGCGCGGGGCGGACGCCCGGCGGCGGCTGGAGGTGCTGACCGGGCGTGAGCTGGAGGTGCTGGCGCTGTTGGGGGAGGGGCTGTCCAACGCGGACGCGGGCGCCCGGATCCACATGAGCGAGGCGACGGTGAAGACGTACGTCAGCAGGATCCTCGCCAAGCTGGGGTGCGAGAACCGCGTGCAGGCGGCGCTGCTGGCCCGGGACGCGGGCCTGGACGGCGCGCGGTAGCGGGTTCCTGACGGGGCGCCGGCCGCCCCCGAAGGTCGGTCAGAACGCCTTCGGCCGTCCGCCGCACGGGTTCTGACGGCGCATGTCGTCCTGGTACGGACTGATCGCGTGCGGTGATCTGAGTGGCTTTTTGGTGACGCTGGGTAGTGGGCGTGGTGAACGCCACGTCGACGGCTCGCGGAACCGGGAACTCCGATCGCGGCGGTGACGGAGCGTCGGGCGGCGGTGGCTCCCTGTGGACGATGTGGGAACCCTCACAGCCCGTTCGGTGTGAGCGAGGGCACGGAAATCGATCGTTTGGGCCTGAATATGCGGTCGAATCCGGTCGAATCGGGGACGCTTTCATGATCAATACCGCCGGTAACAGTCAACTGACCTGCGACGTCCAAGAACTGCTTGAAGCGGCCCGGTAGCGCCCGTAGCTTCATTGGCGGTGCAACGAGCACCACCCGGGTTCACCCCCGACGCACGGCCCGCCGACTGACCACCGGCGCGAGGGCCGTGTCCGCCGAACCGGCCGGCTCGAAGAGGCCGTCGGCGAGCGGGGGTGGCCGGGGCGGCGCGCCACGTCGGACACGTGTGCGACCGCCCATCGAGTGAGGGAGCGACAACCGGCCCCGGCAGGGGCCTGGTTCCGCATGCCTGCCCGGGGCTTGTCGAGAGGACTTCCATGGATCCCCGTCACGAGACCGCCGCTGCCACCGCTGCCGACAGCACCACTTCGGGTACCGGCGCCACCAAGCGCAACCGTGTCCGGATGGCTGTCGTGGCCGGAGCCGCCGTCGCGGCCCTGCCGGTGGCCGGCCTCGTCACGGCCACCTCGGCCTCCGCCGCACCCGCCTCCGCCTGGGACTCCGTCGCCAAGTGCGAGAGCGGCGGAAACTGGAGCATCAGCACCGGCAACGGCTTCTACGGCGGACTGCAGTTCACCCCCTCGACCTGGAAGGCGTTCGGCGGCACCGCGTACGCGGCCCAGGCCAACCAGGCGACCAGGGCGCAGCAGATCGCCGTCGCCGAGAAGGTCCTCTCCTCGCAGGGCCCGGGCGCCTGGCCGGTCTGCTCGGCCAAGGCGGGCCTCGCCAGGGGCGGTGCCCCGGCCGCCGTCGACACCGCCGCTCCGGCGCCCAAGGCGCAGCAGCCGGCGAAGGAGCAGGCGGCCAAGCCCGCCGCGAAGCCCGCCGCCAAGCCGCAGCAGGCGCAGGACCAGAAGCCGCAGTCCCGGAAGGCGCCGGCCCAGGAGGCCGCGAAGCCGGCCAGGCCTGCCGCGTCCGAGAAGAACACCGGCGGCGGCAGCTACACCGTCAGGAGCGGTGACACGCTGAGCGGGATCGCGGCCAAGTTCGGCACCGACGCCACGAGCCTGCACGCCAAGAACGCCCGGGCGATCGGCGGCAACCCGAACCTGATCTTCCCGGGCCAGACCCTGACGGTCTGAGCCGGGGCGAGCGGTGCAGCCCTGACGACCCGTGCGCCGGGAGCCCGTGCGCCCGGTGTCCGTGCCCCGGGGGTCCGTGCCCCGGAGGCCCGCGTGTTGAAGGCCGCCGCTGAAGGCCGGCGCTCCGGGAGGATCGCGCCCTGACGAACGGTGCACCGGTGGCGCCGCGGCCCCCGGGTCGTGCTCGGCGCTCCGCTGCCGCAATCCGGGCCCGTCGCCCGGACCGCCCCCGGGCAGGCCCCCCGGGCCCGGCGGTCCGGGCGCGGACGCCCGCGAGACGTGGCTTCCGGAACCTCCGAACGGCCGTCCCCTGCCCGGGGGCGGCCGTTCGGCGTGTCCGCCGGTCGGGCCGGGCCGGCCGGTCGTGGAGGCGGGGGGTCGTGTGCTGATTGTTGAACGTTGAACGCGACGTCCGAATACCGCCGGAGTCCCGGACGGCGAGGCCCGAGGATCGAGTCATGTCCACGAACGAGGCAAGGAGTTCCGACGATATGACGACGACTGTGCTGGCGAAGCTCGACGGCAAGGTGGCCCTGGTGACCGGTGGCAGCCGGGGCATCGGGGAGGCGGTGGCGCTCCGGCTGGCCGAGGACGGCGCGGACGTCGCACTGACCTACCTCGGCAGCGCGGAGCGGGCCGAGGCGGTGGCGGCGAAGATCACCGCGATGGGGCGCCGCGGGTGGGCGGTCCGGGCGGACAGTGCGGACCCGCAGGAGGTGCGGGCCGTGGTCGCGGCGGTCGCCGAGCGGTTCGGGCGGCTGGACATCCTGGTGAACAACGCCGGGGTGGGCGTGCTCGGGCCGATCGGTGAGATCGGTCTGGACGACGTGGACCGGGTGCTGGAGGTCAACGTCCGCGCGCCGTTCCTGTTCGCCCAGGCCGCCGCTGCCCACCTGACCGAGGGCGGTCGGATCGTGACCATCGGCAGCTGCATCGCCAAGCGCACCGCCTTCCCCGGCGGCAGCCTGTACGCGACCAGCAAGGCCGCGGTGATCGGACTCACCAAGGCGCTGGCCCGTGAGCTCGGCCCGCGCGGGATCACCGCCAACGTGGTCCACCCGGGCCCGATCGACACCGACATGAACCCGGCGGACGGGCCGTCGGCCGCCTTCCAGGCGGGGTTCACCGCGCTCGGCTCCTTCGGCCGGGCCGCCGACGTCGCCGCGACGGTGGCCCACCTGGCCGGGGAGGAGGGCCGCTACGTCACGGGTGCCGAGATAGCCGTCGACGGCGGCTTCGCCGTCTGACGCAACGGCACCCGGGCGACCGGCCCGGGGTGTTGCTCCGGGCCGGTTGTCAGTGGTCCCGTTTACGATCGCCCGGTCCGACCACGTATGCGGGGACCAGCACGCGGGCGCACGCCCGGGTGCGGGTCCCGAGTGATCCGAGAGGTGCGTCATGACCGGAGCGGAAGACCCGATCGAGCTGCTCGCCCGTGCGCTCGCCCAGACCGCCGGCCTGATCGACGGCGCCGGCGCCGAGCAGGCCGGTCACCCGACCGCCTGCCGGTCCTGGGACGTCGGACAGCTGATCAGTCATCTCCTGTTCGACCTGGAGCAGTTCACCGTCCGGGCCGAGGGCGGCACACCGGACTGGTCGGCGTCCTTCGAGCGGGTCGATGAGGACTGGCTGCACCGCTTCGAGGCCGGCGCGGAGCGGCTGGTGGCCGCCTGGCGACAGGCCGGGGATCTCGACGGGGTCATCCAGGTGCCCGGCGCGGGCGAGTTGCCCGCCCGCTTCCCCGTGGACCAGCAGATCGCCGAATTCGCCGTCCACGCTTGGGACTTGGCCAAGGCCACCGGTCAGTCCACGGACGGCCTCGACCACGAGGTCGCCCGGGCGTCCCTGGCCTGGGGGCGCGGCGCGCTGCGGCCGGAGTACCGGGGGAGTGAGGAGGAGGGCCGCTCGTTCGGCGCGGAGGTGAAGGTCGACGAGGATGCGCCGGTGTACGACCGGCTCGTCGCGTTCTTCGGGCGCGACCCGGAGTCCGCCGGCTGACGCGCGGGGTGCCGGTGCCGGCGGGCCGTCCGGGACGGACGCGTCCTGTGCGGACGCGTCCCGGGCCGGTCCCGCGCCCCTCCCGGTCCGGTCAGCCCCGGCTCCAGACGAACGCGATCTCCGGATGGCGCCGCGAGGGCGCCTCCAGCAACGGGGACGGCCGACCGCGCAGGAAGCGGTCGAAGTGCGCCCGGACGTACGCGCGGGTCACCGCCGTGGCCCGCTCCGGTGCGACGGTGCCGAGCAGGTCGCTGTAGACGTCCGCCGGCAGGTGATCCGCGAGGTGGCCCGGGCCGGCGGCGTGCGGCAGGTCGGTGAAGCTCAGGTGCCCGGCACCGCGCAACTGCAACTGGCGCCCCCAGCCGCGCTGGTGCTGGCGCCAGCGCTGCCAGGTGTCGTGGTCGGCCAGCGACGTGAGCAACAGGAACGGCCGGTCCAGGCCCTCCTCGGCGACCGGTGAGCCGAAGAAGCCGCCGTCGAGGTTGAGCCCTGTCACGAACCGGCTGTCCTGACGGACCGCCTCGGCGGCGGCCGAACCGCCCATGGAGTGGCCGAAAGCGCCGATCCGGCGCCGGTCGGCGCGCGGCAGCCCGGCCCGTCGGGCGGTCCGCCCGGTGGTCAGCTCGGTCGCCACGAACCGCAGGTCGCCGACCCGGGCGGAGACCTCCTTGCGCTCGGCGGCGTCCCAGTCGGCCGGATCCGCCTCCAGGACGCTGCGCACCAGCCGTCCGTCCGGGAACTCCACGGCGGCCGCGTCGTAGGTGTGGTCGATCGCCGCGACCAGGTAGCCGTGGGCCGCCAACTCCTCGGCCAGCGCCGTGCAGTTGCTCCGCCCGCCCTGGCGGCCGTGGCCGAGCAGCAGCAGCGGGAGCCGGTCCGGTACGGCGGGCGCCCCGGTGCGGGCGGTCGGGCGCAGGGCCGCGATGGTGCCGGGATCCACCGGCAGCGACTCCTCGAAGGCCGCGCCCACCCGGGTCGTGGTGTACGCGGCGCGCGGCGCGCCGCCGTTCCCGAGCGCCGGGTACCAGAGCTGCACCATCAGCTCGCGCGGTCCCGGCACGAAGGGGTCCTGCCGGTCCTGGTCCACGAGGTGCAGCGACACCGTCCCGACCGTGCGCCGGACGGTCGGCTCGGGCAGGTCGATCGGCCGGGGTGTACCGGGCCGGGCCGCAGGAGCGGGTGCGGCGGCCGGTGCGGCCTGCGCCACGGCGGTGGGCAGGGCGAGCGCGGCGCCGCCCAGGCCCGCGACGGTCAGCAGGGAACGGCGCCGGAGCATCGTCATCCCACCCTTCGGTTCGGTGATCCTGACGGCAGCTCACCCTAGGTGGACTAGACCATCGATGGCTAGGGGTGTCTCCTGCGGGAACGGCGCGCGGCCGGAGCCCCCGGCCCGGGCCGGTTCAGGTGCCGGACGCGGTCCGGGCCGCCGCGCGCTTGATGGCCTCCCGGATGCGGGGATAGGTGCCGCAGCGGCAGATGTTCTGGATCTGGTCGACGTCGGCGTCGGTGGGAGCCGGCGTGCGGCGGAGCAGGGCGACGGCGGTCATGATCTGCCCGGGCTGGCAGAAGCCGCACTGGGCGACGTCGCACTCCAGCCAGGCTTCCTGGACGGGGTGCAGGGTGTCGCCGTCGGCGAGCCCCTCGATGGTGGTGACACGCCGGCCGGCGCAGTCCTTCACCGCCACCGTGCAGGGCTGGAACTCGTCGCCGTCCAGGTGGCTGGTGCAGGCCCGGCAGACACCGACGCCGCAGCCGTACTTGGGACCGGTGACACCGAGCTTGTCGCGCAGGACCCAGAGCATGGGCATGTCGTCCGGGGCCTCGACGGTGACCGGCTGCCCGTTGAGGACGAAGGTGTGGCTGGGCATGGGGGACGGGGTGTCCTTCGGGTTCGTGGGCCGGAGTTCGTGGGCCGGGGTTCGTGGGCCGGGTTCGGGCGAGGAGGTGCGCGGGGCGGGAGGGCGCGGCTCAGAAGTTGACGGGGAAGGACCGCGGGCTGGTCCCGGTCGCCCGGGCGTAGGCGTTGGCGACCGCGGCCGACGCGGCCGGCACACCCAGCTCGCCCGCGCCGCCGGGCGGTCCGCTCGGCGGCAGGAGGTGGATCTCCACCACCGGCGGGGTGTGGCGCTGGCGGGCGTAGCGGAAGTCGCCGAAGCTGCCCTCGCGGACGGCGCCGTGGTCGATGTGGTTGCCCGCCCGGAGGATCACCGAGATGCCGTCCACCAGCGCGCCGGTCAGCTGCGCCTCCAGGCCGGTGGGGTTGATCACCGTGCCGACGTCGGCGGCGATCACGGCCTTGGTGACGCGTGGCTGCCGAGGGTCGGTGGCGTCGAGCTCGACCAGGTAGGCGGCGCGGCCGCCGTTCTCGTCGTGGTAGCCGATGCCCTGGGCGTGGCCGGCCGGCATGGGACGGCCCCAGCGGCCCGCCAGGGCGGCCTTGTCGAGGACGGCCCGGCCGCGGGCGTCGCGCAGCATGGCCCGGCGGAAGGCGACCGGGTCCTGACCGAAGCGGCGGGCCAGCTCGTCCGTCATGATCTCGTCGGCGACCCGGACGGTGCCCGAGTAGACGGACCGCCAGCTGCCGGTGTGCATCTTGAGCGGGACCTCGGCGAGCAACTGAGCCGGGATGCCCACGTTGTACGGGTTCTTCTCGCTCAGCAGGAAGAACGCCTGGGCGAGCGAGATTCCGGCGGCCGAGAGCTGGAAGCCGGCGGCGGTGAGGGCCTCGCCGAGTCCGTGGCCGAAGTCGGTCGTGACGGTGGCGGCCCGGTGTTCGTAGCTGAGCACCTGTCCGAGGCCGTAGGTGGCGCGGATCCGGTGGTGGCTGGCGGGGCGCATCCGGCCGTGCCGCATGTCGTCGTTGCGGGTCCACATCAGCTTGACCGGGCGGCCGGCGGCCCGGGAGATCAGGGCGGCCTCCAGCGCGGCGTCGAAGAAGAGCCGCCGGCCGAAGGAGCCGCCGCCGCGCACCACGTGCACGGTCACCGCGTCCTGCGGAAGGCCGAGTTCGGCGGCGATGGTCTGCTGGGCCACGATCGGGGTCTGCGAGGCGAACCAGATCTCCGCGCGGTGCGGGCGGACGTCGGCGACCGCCGTGAGCACCTCCATCGGCGCGTGGTTGACGAAGGCGAAGTCGAACTCGCCGTCCACGTACTGGGTGAGCAGGGGCGGGACGAGGAACGGTGCGTGGGCGGCGCGGAGGGCGGCCCGGATGTCGCTGTCGGAGAGCGCGGCGACGGGCCCGGGGTGCCAGGAGGTCCGGAGCGCGTCGCGGGCCTTGAGGGCCTGGTCGAAGGTTTCGGCGAGCACGGCGACGCCGCTGGGGATCGTCACCACGCCCAGCACGCCGGGCATGGTGCGGGCGGCGGAGGCGTCCAGGCTCGCGAGCGTGCCGTTGATGGTGGTGGGGCGGGCGACCACGGTGGGTACCGCGCCGGGGACGGCGAGGTCGCCGGCGTACCGGGCGCGGCCGGTGACGATGTCGCGGGCGTCGATCCGGCGGGTGGGGCGGCCCACCAGGCGTCGCTGTTCGGCGGGTTTGGGGGTGGGGGGCACCGCGGGGGCGGCGATGAGCGCGGCTGCGGCGGCGAGTTCGCCGTAGCCGGCGCGTCGGCCGTCGGGGGCGAGGACGGCGGAGTCGGCGGTGCGCAGCGTGCCGGCCGGCAGAGACCAGCGGCGGGCGGCGGCGGTGACCAACCGCGCGCGGGCGGCGGCGGCCACGGCGCGGACCGGGTCGTACAGGGTGCGGACCGAGTTGGAGGCACCGGTGAGCTGACCGAACAGCAGGTCGGGGCGGCCGTCGGAGAGCGGGATGTCGACGTCGCCGAGCCGGGCGTCGAGCTCGTCCGCGACCAGCATCGCGACCGTCGTGGTGAGGCCCTGGCCGACCTCCAGCCTGGGGAGGTGCAGCACGGCGCGGCCGGCGGCGGTGATCTCCAGGACCAGGAGGTGGGCGGTGGGCAGGCCCGCGACGAGCAGCGCGTCGCCGAGGTCGAGGATGTCCGGGACGCCGGGCAGGCCGAGCAACTGCGAGGGGGCGGTGGCGGGTGCGGCGGCGGGTCCGGCAGCGGGTCCGGTGACGGGGGCCGCGACCTGCGCGGCGGCACGGACCGCGGCCCGGGCGGCGGTCGGTGCGGCGGCGTCCAGACCGGCCCGGGCGGCGACGGTGAGGGTGGGTGCGGCGAGCAGGTAGGTCAGGAAGCGGCGGCGTCCGGTGGACGAGGGAGGCTGCTCGGCGATGCCGTCCGGGGGTGCGGTGGAGGTGCTGATGGCGGGAGCCCTTCGAGCCGGTGACGGCTCCGGCGGGGCGGGCCTTCGTGGGCCCCGGCCCCGGTGCCGGACGGTCTTCGGGTACGCGAACGGGAACGGTTTCGCGGACGCGAGCGTGAACGGTGTTCGTGTGCGCGGACAGGATTGGTCGTGTCCACGTTCGCGAACGCGGATGAGCATAGGAGCGCCTTACTGGCCGGTCAACACGGGCACTTTAGTCCGGATCGGACAACTGACCGGAGCTCGGATGGGGCGGGCACGGACGGTACGCGGCACGGCCGGAGTGTGCCCGGTACCGCCGTCCGGGTGATGCTCGGGCGGGGGCGCACGTGCGTTCCCGGGGCGGGCGCGGGTGCGGTCGGCGCCGGTCCCCGCGCACCGTCCGACACGCGCCGGCGGTCGGGCACGGGGGTCGGCGCAGGGGGTCCGGCGCGGGTGGTCGGGGCGTCGGCGGAGGCACAGCTCCCAGGTCCGCCGGTCGCCAAGTGGCCCAGGGAACCGCACGGTCATTGGCGCTGCCGGGTGGTCCGCCGGCGCCCTAGCCTGAGGTCGAACGACCGGGACCGCCTTCCAGGAGCATCGTGAAACCTCGCCCCCTTCCGGCCGTCGGACCCCGACGGATCCTCGCCGCAGCCCAGCTGGTCAGTGCGATCGGCGACGGCGCGTACTACACGAGCTCGGCGCTGTACTTCACCCGGATCGTCGGCCTCTCGCCGACCCGGCTCGGCCTCGGCCTCGCGGTGGCCTGGGGGATCGGGTCGCTGGCCGGCGTTCCGCTCGGCCACCTCGCCGACCGGCGCGGGCCGCGCGGCGTCGCGGTGACGCTCGCCTTCGCCACCGCGGCCGTCGTCGCCTCCTTCCTGGTCGTCCGCTCCTTCCTGCCGTTCCTCGGCGCGGCCTGCCTCTACGCGACGGCGCAGTCGGGACTCGCCGCCGCCCGTCAGGCACTGATCGGCGGGCTCGTCCCCGGGGAGGAGCGGACCGGGGTGCTCGCCCGGCTCCAGTCGACGCTCAACGCCGGGTTGGCGGTCGGTGCCGCACTCGGCGGCGTCGCGCTGACCGTCGGCACCAGGACGGCCTTCCTTGCCGCGTTCGCGCTCACCGCACTGGGCTTCCTGGTGGCGGGACTGGTGCTGCGCCGCCTGCCGGAGGTCGTGCCGGAGGCCGTTCCGCAGGCCGTGCCGGAGGCCGGCCGGGCGGGCCGCGACGGGCCCGGGCTCGCGGTGCTGGCCGACCGCCGGTACGCCGTGGTGACGCTGGTCAACACCGTGCTGCTGCTGCGGATGCCGCTGCTGAGCCTGGTGCTCCCGCTCTGGATCGCGGAGCGGGAGCCACGGCTCGGCTGGCTCGGGCCGGTGCTCTTCGTGCTCGACACCGTGGGCGTGACGCTCTTCCAGGTCCGCACGGCGCGGGCCGTGACCGGTCTCCGGTCGGCCGTCCGTGCCGTCCGCCGGTCGGGGGCGATCCTGCTCGCGTCCTGCGCGGTGTTCGCGGTGACGGCGGCCGGCGTTCCGGTCGGGGCGACGGCGGTGCTGCTGGTGGCGGCGACGGCACTCCTGGTGCTCGGCGAGATGAAGCAGTCGGCCGGGTCCTGGCAGATCGGCTTCGACCTGGCGCCGGCCGACCGGCTCGGCCAGTACCAGGGCTTCTTCGGGACGGGCGTCGCGGTGGCGCGGACGGCCGGTCCGCTGCTGCTGACGACGCTGCTGCTGGACGGGGGCGCGCCGGGCTGGCTGCTGCTCGGCGGGATCTTCCTGGCGGCCGGCTGCGCGATGGGCCCGGCCGTGCGCCGGGCGGAGCGGGACCGCCCGTGGCGGACGGGCCCGGTACCGGCCGGCCCGGTGCCTGCTCCGGCCGCCGCCGGTCGGTGAGGCGTGAACCCGCTTCCTGGACCGATGGGTTGACGGCGGGCGCGAGCGGGTGCGGTGTGCCGACCGCATTCAGCTCCACCGCGAGGCCCATCGCCCGGGTGCGCTCGACGAGTTCGGGCAGCCGGGCCGGTCCGGGCGCGGGGCCGTACGGCTCGCGCGGTACGTCGGGTGCGCCCAGGGTGGGCGGGGCGCCCGGCGCGCCCGGCGGGGGCGGCGCGGGCGACACCTCCGGCGGAGGCTCGGCGGTCCCCGGCCGTCGCTCGGGTCGGGGGCGATCCGCAGGACGTGCAACAGGCCCCGCATCTTCTCCAGGGTCTCCCGGCCTGTGCTGCCGATGGTGGTGAGCGAGGCCCGCGCGGTCGCCGGGTCGGAGTCGACGACCTACTCGGCGAGCCCGGCCTGGACGGAGATCGCCGACAGGTGGTGCGCCACCACGTCGTGCAGCTCGCGGGCGGTCCGGACCCGTTCCTCGGTGACGGCGTGCCAGGCGCGGGCCGCCCGCTCCTCCCGCAACCTGCCGGTCAGCTCGGACAACTGTCTTTCCCGTAAGGCGAGTTGACCGGTCCGCTCGCCGAACGTCCGGACCACGCCCAGACGGATCGCGGTCTGCGCCAGGGAGAACCGGAGCGACACGGCGGTGACCGCGCCGGCCGTCCGGGCGGCCGCGACGATCGCCGCTCCGGCCGCCGCCCTGCCGGGCGGTCGCAGCACGACCAAGGTGTGGAAGGCGAGCAGCGGCGCCCGGACGTCGTTCGCCGGCCGGTAGCCGACGAGGGTGTACCCGGCCGGCGCGGCGGTGCAGAGCGGCAGGACCGGCCACGGCGCGGTGTGAGGGCGACACCGCGTGAGGGCAACACCGCGTGATGTCCCGTCAATCGGGCGATCCAAGAGGAGATTGACGCCGTGTCGACGGACAACCGGAAGAATCTTCTGCCGTTCGTGGTCTTCCCCTCTTGACCGAGGGCTGACAGGCTGTGCGGGTTTGTAGAACCTGAGGAGGTTTCGTGTCCCGTCTCACCAGCGCGGCCCTGGCGGTCGCCAGTGCCCTCGCCCTCGTCGCAGGCAGCGCCGCCGCAGCCGTGGCCGCGCCGGATCCCGGCCCGAATGCCGAGGCCAAGGTGGCATCGGTCGACTGGAAGCCCTGCAACCCCGACCCGACGCAGCCGGATCCCAAGATCTACGACTGCGCCGTCTACCCGGTGCCGATCGACTACGACCACCCCGACGGCGAGACCGTCGGCATCGCCATGATGCGCCGCCGGGCGGGCGACCCGGCCAAGCGGATCGGCTCGCTGTTCCTCAACCCCGGCGGCCCGGGCGGCAGCGGCTACCTGTGGGCGACCACGACCCGGTTCGGCAAGGACGTGCAGGACCGCTTCGACCTGGTCGGGTTCGACCCGCGCGGGGTCGCGCGCAGCAACCCGCTCAAGTGCTTCACCACCGACGAGGAGGCCGCCGCCGTCAACGACCGGATGGTCGGCGTACCCGTCACCAGGGCCGAGATAAACGAGACCATCGACGCCACCGAGGACTACAGCGACGCCTGCTCCCGCAACGCGGGCCCGCTGATCGAGCACATGTCCACCATCAACGTCGTCCGGGACCTCGACCGGATGCGCCGGGCCGTCGGCGACGCCAAGCTGACCTTCGCCGGTTTCTCCTACGGCACCCTGATCGGCGCCACCTACGCGGGCATGTACCCGAACAAGGTGCGCGCGGTGATCGTCGACGGCAACGTCGACCCCAACCTGCGCATGCGCGACGGCGTCGAGTACGACAAGCAGCGTGCCGCCGGCTTCGAACTCGCCCTGGACCAGTTCCTCAAGCGCTGCGAGGCCGCGGGCGCGCCGCGCTGCGCCTTCGGTGCGGGCGACACCCGGGCCAGGTTCGACGCGATCCGCGACCACCTGCGCACCAGCCCGGTCACGCTGCCGAACGGCTCCCAGGTGACCCTCTCCAGCTTCACCAGCCAGGTGGCGAGCTCGCTCTACGCGCAGCGCCTCCAGGCGCCGCTCGCCCAGTCGATCCAGGCGCTGGACGACGTGCTCCGGGCGCCCGCCGTGAACGGCCTGGCGGCAGCCGCCGCCCCGGCCGGCTCCGAGGCGGCCAACGTGCTCGCGGTGACCGCCCCGAACGCGCTGCGCGAGGCCCTGCCGGAGACCCCGTACTCGTCGGACGACTCGTACTACGGCGTCAACTGCCAGGACAAGCCGTACCCGTCCAACCCGCGGGTGTTCGTCGGTCTCGCCCGGGCCTGGGAGAAGGAGTCCCCGACCTTCGGCCGCTACCAGGCCTTCGACGGCCCCACCTGCTCCAGCTGGCCGGCCCCGGCACGTGACGCCGAGCGCTTCACAGGCCCGTGGAACCGCCGGACCGCCACCCCGGTCATGGTGATCGGCAACCTCTACGACCCGGCGACCAACTACCAGTTCTCGCAGCGGATGCAGCGGCAGCTCGGCAACGCCGTGCTGGTCTCCGTCGACGTGGTCGAGCACTGCGCGGTCGGCCGCAGCAAGGCGCTCAACGTGCTGGTCACCGACTACCTGGTGAACCAGAAGGCGCCCGCGCCCGGTCAGCTGCTCAAGCCCGACGCCGAGGCGTTCCCGCCCGTCGCCTGACACCGTGCCGGTCCTCGGCGCCCCGCACGGCGGTGCCGACGCGCCGAGGACCGACGGCCCGCCCCGGGATCCGATTCCCGGGGCGGGCCGCTTCGTCGGAGGAGGGGCAGTTCGGGACGCCGTGCCCCGGGCCGGAGGTCAGCGCGTGCTGCCACCCGACCTGAGCGGCTAGAACGTCGGGACGCCGCGCTCCCAGAGTTCCTCAGCGTGTGCGGCGAACCGATCGAAAAGGCCGTCGTCGTGTTGGCGTCGGAGATGCATCATAGGTGAGTCGTGGCCGACGACGCGTGCCAGGTGCGGGGTCACCAGTGCGTCGTGATCAAAGCGGAAGACGCTGAGACCGACATGGTTGGGACCGTCCTCGGGAGCGCTGAACCGTGCCTCCACCCCTGTCACGTCCGCCAGCTTGGCGAGATGCTCCAGGGTGATCCGGATCCGCGTGGACACGGTCAGCGCAACGTCCTCGACGCGCTCCCGCTGGACGGTCGTCTCCGACGAGGGGTCGCCCATGAGAAACCGGATGCGACAGCCCTCAGCAGCCTTGCGGCGAAGTGTCTGCAGGATCGCCGGCTGCTCCAACCACACGAAGTAGTTCGTGTATCCGGCAAGGAAGACGTCCGCCGAGGCCCCCGCGATCAGCTGCCCCCACACGTCCTGGGGACAGGCTGACCGGTACGGGTAGACGGCGAAAACCTCACGATCGTGGCCGGTCTTGACAGTCGACCGAACCACCGCCGGCCAAATCATCTGTTCATCAACCCCTAGTAGTACTTCGTTAGGTTGATTTGATCTTGTGGTCGTGGCGGTGCATGCTGCGGTCTGTGGATCTTGGTGAGGTGGAGAAGCTTCGTGGAG
>NZ_JBEXNT010000051.1:0-5943 GCF_040611255.1 Kitasatospora sp. NPDC002965
GCGGGCGGCACCGGGGGCGGACCGGCAGGCGGGCCCGCGGGCGGCCCGGGCCGGACCACCGGCACGGGTACGGTCGGCGGCCCCGACAGGGAGTCCTGCGAGGACGCGGACGCGACCGGCCCGGCGGCGCTACCGGGACCCGGCGGGACCGGCGGAGCGACGGGACGTGGGGGGAGCCCGCCATCCCCGGCGTACTGCGTCACGGTCACCTCCCGACTTCTTTTCAGCGGGGACACTACACGGCGGCCCGGCAGCTGACACAGTCCGCCGCCGGGCCGCCGACACGCGCGCCGTCCGCCCGTCAGCCCGTGGTGAGCTGCTCGGCGAGCGCACGCAGGGCCAGCTCGTACGAGCCGAGCCCGAATCCGGCGATCGTGCCGGACGCCACCGCGGCGATCACCGAGGTGTGCCGGAAGGTCTCCCGGGCGTACGGGTTGGAGATGTGCACCTCGATCAGCGGCGCGGTCCGCTGCGCGGCGGCGTCCCGCATCGCGTACGAGTAGTGGGTGAACGCGCCGGGGTTGATCACCACCGGGACCCGGCCGTCGGCCGCCTCGTGCAGCCACTCGACCATCTGCTGTTCGGAGTTGGTCTCGTGCACCTCGACCTCGAAGCCCAGCTCCGTGCCGAGCGCGGTGCAGCGCTCGACCAGCCCGGTGTACGAGGTGGAGCCGTAGACGTCCGGCTCCCGGCTGCCGAGCCGCCCGAGGTTGGGGCCGTTGAGCACCATGACCCTGGTCACGACGAGACCTCCGCGTAGGCCGCGACCAGCAGGGACGGGTCGGGGCCCTCCAGCACGGAGGTCTTGCCGAGGCCGTCCAGCACGATGAACCGGATCAGGTCGCCGCGGGACTTCTTGTCGATCTTCATCGCGTCCAGCAGCTTCGGCCAGGCGTCCGCGCGGTAGCTGAGCGGCAGACCGACCGAGGCCAGCACGCTGCGGTGCCGGTCGGCGGTCTCGTCGTCCAGCCGCCCGGCCAGCCGGCCCAGTTCGGCGGCGAACACCATGCCGATCGAGATCGCGGCGCCGTGCCGCCACTTGTACCGCTCGTTGCGCTCGATGGCGTGACCGAGGGTGTGCCCGTAGTTGAGGATCTCCCGCCGGCCGGACTCCTTGAGGTCGCCGGAGACCACGTCGGCCTTGACCTGGATGGCGCGCCGGATCAGCTCGACGGTGTGCGGCCCGGCGGGCGTCCTGGCGCCCTCCGGGTCGGCCTCGATCAGGTCGAGGATGGCCGGGTCGGCGATGAAGCCGCACTTGACGACCTCGGCGAGGCCGGACACGTAGTCGTGCTTCGGAACCGTCTCCAGGGTGCCGAGGTCGGCCAGCACGCCCACCGGCGGGTGGAAGGAGCCGACCATGTTCTTGCCCTCGGCGATGTTGATGCCGGTCTTGCCGCCGACCGCCGCGTCGACCATGCCGAGCAGCGTGGTGGGCATCGAGATCCAGCGGACCCCGCGCAGCCAGGTGGCGGCGACGAAGCCGGCCAGGTCGGTGGTGGCACCGCCGCCGAGCCCGACGACGACGTCGCTGCGGGTGAAGCCGGTCTGGCCGAGCACCGACCAACAGTAGGCGGCGACCTCGGCGCTCTTGGCCTCCTCGGCGTTGGGCACCTGGAGGGCGATCGCCTCGTAGCCCTCACCGAGCAGGTCCTCCCGGACCGCCTCGGCGGTGGCCTCCAGCGCCTCCGGGTGGATGATCGCCACCCGCCGGGCCCGGCCGCCGATCAACGGCGCCAGCTCGCCGAGCAACTGGTGCCCGATCAGCACGTCGTACGGGTCGTGGCCGGCACTGCCGCCGACGTGGATCGTGACGATGTCAGTCATGGGGGGTCTTCAGCTCCAGTGCTTCCAGTACGGCGTCCGCGACCTGCCCGGGGGTGCGGCCGGCGGTGTCGACGACGGCGGTGGCCACCTCCAGGTAGAGGGGACGACGGGCCTCCATCAGCTCGCGCCAGCGGGCCCGCGGGTTGACGGCCAGCAGCGGGCGGGGGGCGTCGAGGCCGACCCGCTTGACCGCGTCGGCCAGCGGGACCTCCAGGAAGACCACCGGCAGCCCGCGCAGCAGGTCGCGGGTGGCGTCCGCCATCACCGCGCCGCCGCCGAGCGCGAGCACGCCGCCGTGGGTCGCGGCGGCGGCCCGCACGGCCGCCGCCTCCAGCGCGCGGAAGTGCGGCTCGCCCTCGTCGATGAAGATGTCGGGGATGGGCTTGCCCGCCTGTGCCTCGACGTCCGCGTCGGTGTCCCGGAACCCGACGCCGAGCCGCTCGGCGACGGTCTGCCCGACGGTGGACTTGCCACTGCCGGGCGGCCCGACCAGCACCACGACGGGTGCGGTCATCGGACGACCAGGTGGTCGAGGTAGCTCCGCACGTTGCGGCGGGTCTCCGACACGTGGTCACCGCCGAACTTCTCGCTCACCGCGTCGGCCAGCACCAGGGCGACCATCGCCTCCGCGACGATGCCGGCGGCCGGCACGGCGCAGACGTCGGAACGCTGGTGGTGTGCCTTGGCCGGCTCGCCGGTCCGCACGTCGATGGTGCGCAGCGCGCGCGGAACGGTCGCGATCGGCTTCATCGCGGCGCGCACCCGCAGCAGCTCGCCGGTGGAGAGGCCGCCCTCGGTGCCGCCGGAACGCCCGGAGGTGCGCCGGGCGCCCTCGGGGGTCGGGACGATCTCGTCGTGCGCCTGGGAGCCGGGCACCCGGGCCAGGTCGAAGCCGTCGCCGACCTCGACGCCCTTGATCGCCTGGATGCCCATCAGCGCGGCGGCCAGACGGGCGTCCAGCCGGCGGTCCCAGTGCACGTGGGAGCCGAGGCCGACCGGCACGCCGTAGGCGAGGACCTCGACCACACCGCCGAGGGTGTCGCCGTCCTTGTGGGCCTGGTCGATCTCGGCGACCATCGCCTCGGAGGCGTCGGGGTCCAGGCAGCGGACCGGGTCCGCGTCGAGCTTCGCCTCGTCGGACGGCAGCGGCAGCACACCGGCCGGGGCCTTGGCGGCCGCCAGCTCGACCACGTGGCTGACGATCTCGATGCCGCAGGTCTCCTTGAGGAACGCGCGGGCGACGGCGCCGAGCGCGACCCGGGCGGCCGTCTCACGGGCGCTGGCGCGCTCCAGGATCGGGCGGGCCTCGTCGAGCGAGTACTTCTGCATGCCGGCCAGGTCGGCGTGGCCGGGGCGCGGGCGGGTGAGCGCCTCGTTGCGGCCGAGACCGGCCAGCACCTCGGGGTCGACCGGGTCGGCCGACATGACCTGCTCCCACTTCGGCCACTCGGTGTTGCCGACCATGATCGCCACCGGGCTGCCCATGGTCTCGCCGTGCCGGACGCCGCCGAGGAAGGTCACCTCGTCCTGCTCGAACTTCATCCGTGCGCCGCGGCCGTAGCCGAGCCGGCGACGCGCCAGCGCGTCGGCCACCACGGCCGTGGTGACCGGTACACCGGCGGGCAGGCCCTCCAGCGTCGCGACGAGTGCGGGGCCGTGCGACTCCCCCGCCGTCAGCCAGCGCAACGTACCCAACGGAGCTCCTTCATCAGCGGACCGGCCGCGCAGCCGCGACCCGCCCGGGCGTGCATGCCTTCTCCCCCGAATCCTTTCATGCCGCGGGACCACCCGGACGCACGGTCCGGGTGACGGACAGCGACCGGCCGAACGGCGGACGGGACGACCGGGGGAGGTCGGGCTCAGCGCCCGGCGAGCGCCGCCTCGCCCGCCGCGCGGACCGCCGCCAGCGGGCCGGGCACCCGACCGGTGAAGAGCTCGTCCTGCAGCACCGCCTGGTGCACCAGCAGGTCCAGCCCGCCCAGCACGGTCGCCCCGCGCTCCGCGCAGACCGCCGCCAGCTTCGTCGGCCACGGGTGGTAGAGCACGTCGAACAGCGCGCCCGGCTCGGCCGGCAGCGCGTCGGCGAAGCCGTCGGTGGCCCCGGCCGGCGTGGTGGAGACGGTCAGCGGTTCGGCCAGCGCCTCGGCGCCGCGCGCCCAGTCGGCGGTCCGGACGACGACGCCGAGCCGCTCCCCCAGCTCCGCCATCTCCCGGGCCCGCTCGGGGCTGCGCACGTAGACGGTCACCTCGCGGGTGCCGATCAGGGCCAGCGCCGCCAGCGCGGAGGAGGCGGTGGCTCCGGCGCCGAGCACGGCCGCCGAGGGGACGTCGGTGACGCCGCGCTCGCGCAGTGCGTTGACCAGCCCGGGGATGTCGGTGTTGTCACCGGTCCGCCGCCCGTCGGCGGTGAACACCACGGTGTTCACCGCCTCGACCGCGCGGGCGGCGTCGCTGATCCCGTCGAGCAGCGGGATGACCGCGCGCTTGAGCGGCATCGTGAGCGAGAAGCCCGCCCACTGGGTCTCGTCCAGCCCGTCGAGGAAGGCGGGCAGGCCCTCCTCGTCGACCTCGAAGCGGTCGTAGCGCCAGCCGTCCAGCCCGAGCGCCGCGAAGGCCGCCCGGTGCAGGTCCGGCGAGAGCGAGTGGGCGATCGGCGAGCCGAGGACGGCGGCCCGGTGCTTGCTGGTCACGCTGGTGTCTCCCTGAGCAGCTGTCACTTCGTCGTGCAGTGGACGGCCACCTTGTCGAACTTCTGGCCGTTCGCCTTGCAGTACTGCTCGACGTTGGTCGCGTGCTCCGTGTCCGTGTCCGCGAACAGGGTCAGCTCCGGCGACATCGCGATGAAGTACAGCCACTTGCCGTCCGCCGGGTTCAGCGTCGCCTTGAGCGCGGCGTCGCCCGGGTTGGAGATCGGCCCGGGCGGCAGGCCCGGATTGTAGTAGGTGTTGTACTTGTTGGACGCGTCGTTGATGTCCTTCTTGTCGAGCACCTTGCGGCCCAGCGCGTACTGCAGCGTGGTGTCCATGCCGAGCTTGCCGTCGATCTTGCCCTTGTCGGCCAGCCGGTTCTGGATGGTCCGGGCCATCTTGGCGAAGTCCTGCGGGTTGTTGCCCTCGGCCTGGAGGATGCTCGCCTCGATGACCACCTCGTAGCCGTTCTTGAGGCCGATCTTGGGGGCTTCCGCGTCCAGGCTCGCATAGCGCTCGACGGCGTTCTTGACCATCTGCTTGAGCAGGTCCTCGGGCTTCATGCCCTCGGAGATCGAGTAGCGGGCCGGCCAGAGGAAGCCCTCGATGTTGCCGTTGGCGTACGCGGGCAGGCCGAGGCTGCCGACCTGGGCCTTGGCGACCTCGGCCGTGGTGCCCTTGGCCAGCTTCAGCTTGTCGTCGATCTTCACGAAGGTGGCGGTGGACGTCAGCCCCTCCTGGACGATCAGCTTCTCGCCGCCGTTCGCGTCCACGAGGGCCGCGACCGCGGCCTCGGCGGACATCTCGCGGGGGAGGGTGTAGGTGCCGTACTGGATGGTGGTGCACTTGGGGTTCTTCTCGCACGCCTTGCTGAAGGCGTCGACGCTCTTGACCACGCCGGCCGCCTTCAGCGCGGCGCCCATCTGGGCCCCCACGGCGCCCTGCTTGATCTCGACCGTCGTCGAGCCGGAACCCTGGCCGACGAAGTCCGGCGGCGGGCCGAAGTGGTCCTGGTAGAAGCCGTAGCCCCACCAGCCGGCGCCGCCCACGGCACCGACCAGCACCAGGGCGACCACCAGGCAGGCGCCGCCGTTGCGGCGCCCCGACTTCTTGCCCTTCTCCTTGCGCTTCTTCTTGGCCTCGCGGGACTGGTCCTGGTCGCCGAGGAACCCGTCCTGCTCGTCGAGCGCTTCGCCGGCGTCCTCGGAGTACTCCTCCTCGTGGCCGTCCCACTCGTCCTCGGCGTGCTCGGGGCCGGTCTCCGGCCCGTCGGCGCCGGCCTCCAGCGCGGCGGCCTCGGCCTCCCAGTCGATGCCGTCCGGGCCCGGACCCGAGGGCTGCGCGGCGGCGGGCGCCTTCTGCTGCCGCGGTCCGGCCTGCGGGGCCCCGGCCTGCTGGGGTACGGGCTGTTGCGGTACGGGCTGCTGCG
>NZ_JBEXNT010000051.1:6040-56068 GCF_040611255.1 Kitasatospora sp. NPDC002965
GCGGCGTGCCCTGCGGCATCTGCTGCTGCGGGTAGCCCTGCTGGCCGCCGGCGAACTGCTGCTGGCCCTGCCCCTGCGGCGGGTAGCCCTGCTGCTGACCCTGCTGCGGGTAGCCCTGCTGGCCCGCACCGGACTGCATCTGCTGCTGCGGGTACCCCTGTTGCGGCGTGCCCTGCGGCATCTGCTGCTGCGGGTAGCCCTGCTGGCCGCCGGCGAACTGCTGCTGGCCCTGCCCCTGCGGCGGGTAGCCCTGCTGCTGGCCCTGCTGCGGGTAGCCCTGCTGCTGATTCTGCTGCGGGTAGCCCTGCTGCTGGTGCCCCTGCTGCTGACCCTGCTGGGGGTAACCCTGCTGCCCCATGCCCTGCTGGCCCGTGCCGGGCTGCATCTGCTGCTGCGGGTACCCCTGTTCACCGCCGCCGTACTGCGCCTGCTGGGAGTGCTGCTGCCACTGCCCGTCCTGCTGGCCGGGGACCGGCTGCTGACCGCCGTACCCGGGATCGTCCGGATTCCACGGCTCGGAGCCCTGGGGGCCGTAGCCCCGACCCAGATCGGTCATTGATCCCCTTATACCGACGGAGACGACCGGAGGATCGGCCCGGCCGTCCGGGACGGTGTCCCGGCTGATTCTCGAACCGGCGTGCTAGCGCAACACCTGGACGGAGACGCTACCGTACCGCAGACCGTCTCCCGGCCGAGCCGTCGGCCGTCGAAGGGGCCCTCCGTACGCGGCCGGTGGACCTCGGGGGAACGACCGCCGCGCCGGTCCGGCGGACCTTCACCGGACCGGCGCCGCACCACCCCCGAACCGTCACCTCACCCTCGCGGGGCAGGGACGACACCGTCAGTGCCCAGCCTCCCCGGACGGCGCCGACGCACCGGCCGACGCCGAGGAGGACTCGGACGCCGTGGCCGTCGGGCTCGCCGACACCCGGGTGGCGTTGAACTCCGCCACGTTCTTCTGCTGCACCTCGAAGCTGTCGGTGAACCGGGTGTCCCCGGGCTTCACCGTGACGAAGTAGAGCCAGTCCCCCGCCGTCGGGTCGACCGCCGCCATGATCGCCTGCCGCCCCGGGTTGGAGATCGGCGTCGGCGGCAGCCCGGCGTGCCGGTAGGTGTTGTACGGCGAGTCGAGCCGGGTGTCCGTGACGCTGGTGTTCAGCGTCGACCGCCCGAGCGCGTAGTTGATCGTCGAGTCCAGCTGGAGCGGCATGTTCTTCGCCAGCCGGTTGTAGATGACCCGGGCGACCTTGCCCATGTCCTCGGCGTTGTCGGCCTCGCCCTGGATCATGCTGGCGATGGTCACCAGCCCGTACAGGCTCTGGCCGAGGTTCTGCGCGACGACCTCCGCGTCGTCCCGGGCGAACTCCTTGCCGGCCCGCTCGACCATCTGCTGGAGCAGGTCGACCGCGTCGGTGCCCTCGGTGACGCTGTACGTCGCGGGGAAGAGGTACCCCTCGGGGCTGCCGTTGGTGAACTCCGGCAGGCCCAGTTCGGCGGCCTGCTCCTGCGCGGCCTTCTCGGTGCTGCCCTCGGGCAGCTGGAGCTTCCGGTCGATCGCCGCGTAGATCTGGCTGCCGCGCCACCCCTCGGGGATGGTCAGGCCGTTGGCGTTGGCCGGGTCGACCAGCACGGCGAGCGCGGCAGCCGCCGACATCTTCTGCCGGAGCGTGTAGGTGCCGGGCTGGATGCGCCCGGCGGCGGCGGCGCTGCCCTTGGCCGCCCGGGTGAAGGCGGTCGAGCTGGCGACGACGCCGTTGCGCACCAGCGCCGAGGCGATCTGGCTCAGCCCGGCGCCCTCCGGCACCGAGACCTGGACGGAGCCGGATCCCGCGCCCGCGTAGTCCGCGGCGACCGACGGTTTGCGCTGCCCCTGGATCCAGCTGAACCCGGCCAGCCCGGCACCGCCGAACACCGCGATCAGCGAGAGCGCGGTCAGCAGGCAGGCCAGCCCGTTGCGCCGGCGGTGCGGGTCCGGCGCGTCAGGTCTCGGGCGGGGCGCGCCCGGCGGGCGGCCCTCCGGTTCGAGCACCGGCGCACCGAGGTGGCCGGGGGTGAGTCCGGGCGTGAAGTCCAGGTCGGTCACTGCGCCCCCTCGGCGGGCCCGCGCGGAAAGCGCACGACGGCAACGGCAGAGGGGCCCGTGCGGACGCGTCCGCACGGGCCCCTCACCGGGACGTTAGACCAGGGCGGTCAGCCGTCCGCCTCGACGCTCTCACCGGGCGGGCGTCCGCTCACCCGTTCGGACTCAAGGGCGGTCTGCAGGATCACCACGGCGGCGGCCTGGTCGACCACCGAGCGGCCCTTCTTGGCCTTGACCCCGGAGGCGCGCAGCCCGTGGGTCGCGGTGACGGTGGACATCCGCTCGTCGACCAGCCGGACCGGTACCGGCCAGAGCCGGTTGGCCAGCCGGGCCGCGTAGCCCCGGACCTTCTCCGCCGCCGGACCCTCCTTGCCGCTGAGCGAGCGCGGCAGTCCGACGATCACCTCGACCGCTTCGTACTCCTCGACGATCGCGGCGATCCTGGCCTGCGACTTCGCCCCGGCCGGGACGGTCTCGACCGGCGTGGCGAGCACCCCGTCGGGGTCGCAGGACGCGACCCCGATCCGGGCGTCCCCGACGTCGACGGCGATCCGCCGCCCGCGCCGGAAGGGCCGCTCCTCGACCTGCTCGTCCATCAGGAGGCGCGCTCCGCGACCAGGCCGCGCACGGCGGCGATGGCCGCGTCGACCGCGGCCGGGTCGGTGCCGCCGCCCTGGGCGACGTCGTCCTTGCCGCCACCGCCGCCACCGAGGGTCTTGGCCGCGGTGCGGACCAGCTCGCCGGCCTTGATGCCGCGCCCGCGGGCGTCCTCGTTGGTGGCGATCACGGTCAGCGGGCGGCCGTTCGCCACGGTGAACGCGGCGACCACGGCCGGGCGCGAGCCCAGCCGGCCGCGCACGTCCAGGACCAGCTTGCGCAGCTCGTCCGCGCCGGTGCCGTCGCCGATCCTGGCGGCCACCACGGCGATGCCGCGCACGTCCTCGGCCGAGTCGGCGAGGCCCGCGGCAGCCGCGAGCACCTTCTCGGCGCGGAAGCGGTCGATCTCCTTCTCGGCGTCCTTGAGCTTGGCGAGCATGCCGGAGATCTTCTCCGGCAGCTCCTCCGGGCGGCCCTTGACCAGCTCGGTGAGCTGGGCGACCACGGTGTGCTCACGGGCCAGGAAGCGGTACGCGTCGGCGCCGACCAGCGCCTCGACGCGGCGCACGCCGGAGCCGATCGAGGACTCGCCGAGCAGCTTCACCAGGCCCAGCTGGGCGGTGTTGCCGACGTGCGTGCCGCCGCACAGCTCCTTGGAGAAGTCGCCGATGGTGACGACCCGGACCTCGTCGCCGTACTTCTCGCCGAACATGGCGATGGCGCCGGCCTTGCGGGCCTGGTCCATCGTCATGACCTCGGCGGTGACCTCCAGCTCGCGGGTCAGCACGTCGTTGATCTTCTGCTCGACGTCGACCAGCACGCTGCCGGGCACGGCGGCGGGCGAGCCGAAGTCGAAGCGGAAGCGGCCCGGCGCGTTCTCCGAACCGGCCTGGGCGGCCGTCGGGCCGAGCGCGTCGCGCAGCGCCTGGTGGGTCAGGTGGGTGGCCGAGTGGGCGCGGGCGATGGCCCGGCGGCGCTCGACGTCGATCGTGGCGTACGCGGCGGAGCCGAGCACGACCTCACCGAACAGCACGCCGCCTGAGTGCACGACCACGCCCGGGACGGGCTGCTGCACGTCACGGATCTCGACGACCGCGCCGGAGTCCAGCCGGATCCGGCCGTGGTCGGCGAGCTGGCCGCCGCCCTCGGCGTAGAACGGGGTGCGGTCGAGGATGATCTCGACCTCGTCGCCCTCGGACGCGGCCGGCGACGGCACGCCGTCCACCAGCAGGCCGACCACGGTGGCCTCGCCCTCGGTGCGCGTGTAGCCGGTGAAGATGCTGGCACCGGAGCTGTCGGCGACCTCGCGGTAGGCGGCGACGTCGGCGTGGCCCATCTTCTTGGCCCTGGCGTCCGCCTTGGCGCGGTCCCGCTGCTCCTGCATCAGGCGGCGGAAGCCGCTCTCGTCGACCTGGAGGCCCTGCTCCTCGGCCATCTCCAGGGTGAGGTCGATCGGGAAGCCGTAGGTGTCGTGCAGCTTGAAGGCCTGGTCGCCGGAGAGCACCGCGCCGCCGGCCTGCTTGGTCTCGGTGACCGCGGCGTCCAGCAGGCTGGTGCCGGCCTTCAGGGTCTGCAGGAAGGCCGCCTCCTCGCCGACGACGACCGTCTCGATGCGCTTGCGGTCGGCCTCCAGCTCCGGGTACTGCGGGGCCATCGCCTTGATGGCGACGTCGGTGAGGTCCTTGGCGACCACACCGGTGGCGCCCAGCAGCCGCATGTTGCGGATGGCGCGGCGCAGGATGCGGCGCAGCACGTAGCCGCGGCCCTCGTTGCCGGGGGTGACGCCGTCACCGATCAGCATCAGGGCGGTGCGGATGTGGTCGGTGACCACGCGCAGCGAGACGTCCGAGCGGCGGTCCGCCCCGTAGGTGTGGCCGGTCAGCTCGGCCGCCCGGTCCAGGATCATCCGGCTGGTGTCGATCTCGAAGAGGTTGTCGACGCCCTGGAGGATGGCGGCGAGGCGCTCCAGGCCGAGGCCGGTGTCGATGTTCTTGCTCGGCAGGTCGCCGAGGATCTCGAAACCGTCCTTGCCGTCGCCGTGGCCGCGCTCGTACTGCATGAAGACCAGGTTCCAGATCTCCAGGTAGCGCTCGCCGTTGACGGCCGGGCCGCCCTCCTCGCCGTACGCGGGGCCGCGGTCGTAGTTGATCTCCGAACACGGGCCGCACGGGCCGGGGACGCCCATCGACCAGAAGTTGTCCTTCATGCCGAGCCGCTGGATGCGCTCGGACGGGACGCCGATGACGTCACGCCAGATCTGCTCGGCCTCGTCGTCGTCCTGGTAGACGGTGATCCAGAGCTTCTCCTTCTCCAGGCCGTAGCCGCCGTCCGCGACGGAGCCGGTGAGCAGCTCCCACGCGAACTTGATGGCGCCTTCCTTGAAGTAGTCGCCGAAGGAGAAGTTGCCGCACATCTGGAAGAAGGAGCCGTGCCGGGTGGTCTTCCCGACCTCCTCGATGTCCAGGGTGCGGACGCACTTCTGCACGCTGGTCGCGCGCGAGAACTGCGGCTTGACCTCGCCCAGGAAGTACGGCTTGAACGGCACCATGCCGGCGTTGACCAGCAGCAGGGTGGGGTCGTCGGCGACCAGGGACGCCGACGGAACGACGGTGTGGCCGCGCTCCTCGAAGAAGCGCAGCCAGCGGCGGCGGATCTCTGCCGACTCCATTAGTGGTCCTTCCGGTCAGTACCGCCCCGCGGCGGAAGCGCACGTCGGGGCGTCTTTTCGATGGCTTGGGGGGTGGTGCGGGCACCGTCGGACGGTGCGCGGGCGCTGCTGGACGGAGGCAGGGCGGCGGCCGGGCTGCCGGGCGCCGCCGAGATAGCTCGGTACTGGGGCTCGCCGCGCAGGACGCGGCGGTGACGGGGCTCCACGACGGCGGTGCCGTCCAGTCCGAGGTCCTCGCGCAGCTGCTCCTCGCGCTCGGCCATCCCGGCCTTCACGTCCAGCGCGAACCGCTTGGCCGCGTCGCCCAGGTTCAGCGCGCCGCGCGCGGCGGTGCCGGAGAGGCTGTCCGGGGTGAGCCGGTGGACCGCCTCGTTGGCCTTGTTCATGGCCCAGACGGTGGCACCGGCGCCGACCGCCATCCAGAAGATGCGTCGCACCATGCCGTCAGCTCCTCACCGCACGCCGGACCCTCGCGAGCAGGCCGCTCTTGGGGACGGTCGCGGCGCGCACCTCGGCCCGGATCAGCCGGGCCAGCTCCTCGCGCTCGGACGGCTGGGTGGGCAGGACCGGTCCGCCCTGCTGCTTGGCGACGGCCTTGCGCACGCCGTAGCTGAAGGCGGCGACCTTGACGAGCGGCCCGCCCAGGGTGGCCGCGACGGTGGAGGAGAGCGCGTTGGCGTTGGCGGCGGCGTCCTGCACGTTGGCGGTGATCTCGTCCACCCGCTCCAGCTGCTCGTTGGCGCTGCGCACGGCCGCTCCGGCGTCGGTCAGCAGCGGCACGGCCTGCTCGGTGACGGCGGAGACCAGGACGGTGGCCTCCTTGAGCACCCGCGAGAGCCGGACCAGGACGACCGCGAGCAGGGTGACCAGGACCGCCCAGAACACGGCGACGAGCAGACCGGCCAGCTCTCCCACGGACACTTCGACGCGCTCCCTCGCCTTGCGGTTCTCCAGGGGAACCCTATCGCGACCACGCCCGGTTTCCGGACCGGGTTGCCGGGACGGGACCGCCCGGCGATCCGGTCGGGTGTGCGATCCGCGCGCGTAACCTACCCGCCGGTCACCTCGTTCTGCCAGGCAGGCCGCCATCCACGCGGCCCGACGGACGCCCGGACCGCAGGCCCGGGCCGGGACACACGGGGAGCAGCGCTTGGACGGGGAATCCACACCGCGGCCCGGGGCGACCGCACCGGGGCGGCTGCCGGCGGAGGTCACCAGCTTCGTCGGCCGGCAGCCGGAGCTGACCGAACTCGCCCGGCTGCTGGCCGGGCAGCGGCTGGTGACGGTGACCGGCCCGGGCGGGGTCGGCAAGAGCCGGCTGGCGCTCCGCGCGGCGGCCCGGGCGGGCGGGGCGTTCCCGGACGGCACCTGGCTGGTCGAGGTCGCGCCCGTCCAGGACCGGCAGTTGCTCGGGCACGCCGTCCTGGAGGCGCTGCGGCTGACGGACGGCACCGCACGGTCGCCGCTGGACGTGCTGACCGAGCAGCTGGCCGGCCGCCGGCTGCTGCTGGTGCTGGACGGCTGCGAGCACCTGGCGGAGGCCTGTGCGGAGCTCGTCCGGGCGCTGCTGCGGGCGCTGCCCGGCCTGCGGGTGCTGACCACGAGCCGGGTGGCGCTGCGGACGGCCGGCGAGCACCTGCTGACCCTGGCGCCGCTGCCGGTCGGCCCGGTGCACCCGGGGGCGCTGCCGGACGCGGTGCGGTTGTTCGAGGACCGGGCCCGGGCGGTGGTGCCGTCCTTCGAGGTCACGGCCGAGAGCGCGGAGACGATCGCCCAGCTCTGCCGGCGGCTGGACGGCATCCCGCTGGCGGTGGAGCTGGCCGCCGGACGGCTGCGGACGCTGTCGGTGGCGCAGATCGGCGCCCGGCTGGACGACCGGTTCCGGCTGCTGACCGGGGGCGACCGGACGGCGCTCGCGCGCCATCAGACCTTACGCACGACGATCGGCTGGAGTCACGAGCTCTGCACGGTGCAGGAACGTTTACTCTGGGCCCGCCTCTCCGTCTTCGCCGGCGGTTTCGACCTGGACGCCGCCGAGTACGTCTGCGCCGGCGGCGGCGTCGATCCGGACGAGCTGCTCGACCTGCTGACCGAGCTGGTCGCCAAGTCCGTGGTGCTCCGCGAGGACTGCGCCTTCGGTGTCCGGTTCCGGCTCCTGGACACCGTCCGCGAGTACGGGCTGCAGTGGCTGCGCGCGGCCGGCGAGGAGCAGCGGCTGCTGCGCCGGCACCGCGACTGGTACCTGGGCGTGGCCACCTGGGGCGAGGTCGAGTGGTTCGGCCCCCGACAGGCGGAGACCGCCGAACGCACCGAGCTGGCGCACGCCAACCTGCGGGCCGCGCTGGAGTTCTGCCTGGCCGAGCCCGGGGAGGAGCAGCTCGCGCTGCTGCTGGCCGGCACCCTCTGGTTCTACTGGGTCGGCTGCGGCCACCTCGGCGAGGGGCGGCACTGGCTGGACCGGGCGCTGGCGCTGGACCCGGAACCGACCGAGGCCCGGGCCAAGGCGCTCTGGGTCACCGGCTACACGGCCACCCTCCAGGGGGACCTGGTCGCCGCCCGCCCCGCGCTGGAGCAGTGCCGCCGGCAGGCGCTGGCCACCGGGGACGACCGGGCGCTCGCCTACGCCGTGCACCGGCAGGGCTGCGCGGCGCTGATCGGCGACGAGCCGGTCCGCGCGGCCGAGCTGTTCGAGGAGGCGCTCTGGCACTACCGGACCATCGGCGAGCTGAACAGCAACGTGCTGATGGCGATGTTCGAGCTGGGCATCGCCTACCTCTTCCAGGGCGACCGCGAGAGCGGCGAGCTCTGGCTGGCGCAGGTCCGCGAGCTGTGCGAGGACCACGGCGAGCAGTGGGCGTACGCGTACGCGCTCTACGCCCTCGCGTACTCGCACTGGCTGAACGGCGAGGTGCGGCCGGCCCGGGCCCTGGCCCGCGAGAGCGTCCGGCTCAACCACCTGTTCAACGACCTGCTGGGGATCGTGCTGGCGATCGACCTGCTGGCGCTGCTGGAGACGGAGCCGGGCGGCCCGGGCGAGCCCGGCGACCTGCGGGAGGCCCGGGTGCTGCAGGGCGCGGCGCACCGGATCTGGCAGACGGTGGGCAAGCCCTTCTTCGGCTCGCGGACCTTCAACGGTCCGCACAGGGCCTGCGAGGAGCGGGCCGGCGCGGGGCTGACCGAGCAGGAGTTCACCGACTTCTTCGCCAGCGGCGCCCGGCTGGACCTGGACGCGGCCGTGCGCCGGGCCCTCGGCGGCGGGCGTCCGGAGGGCCCGGGGCCGAGCCCGGGGCCGGGCCCCGGGCCGATGCCGCCGACGCCGCGGCCGTCACCGGTCTGGCGCTGAGCCCGCGGCGGCCGGGACGGCGGGGGCCCGCACCGCCGCCGGGCCGGGCGGCGCCGTCGGCCGCGGGCGAGGATCCGGGCGGGAATAGTTGAATCCTGTCCATTGCTGGAGCGGCCAGAGACACCCGTCCCGTACGGAAGGAGCACCCCGTGGCCACCCACACCGCCGACGACTACCGCATGGCGACGTTCTACTTCGACTCCAAGGCGTACACGGACGCCGCCCGGATGCTGGAGGACGTGCTGGCCGAGGAGCCGGCCAACCTCTCGGTCCGGCTGCTCCTGGCCCGCAGCTACTTCCACTCCGCCCAGCTGTCCCGGGCCGAGGCCGAGCTGCGCCGGGTGCTCGACGCGAACCCCGCCGAGGACTACGCCCGGCTGATGCTCGGGCGCACCCTGGAGCGCCAGAACCGCGCCGAGGAGGCCCGCCCGCACCTGCGGCTCGTCGCCGCGATGACCGGCGAGGAGTACTGAACCGGTCCGGGTGACGCACCGCCCCCGGGGCACCGGAAAAGGGGCGAGCCCCCGTCGCCACGAAGGCGACGGGGGCTCGCTGGGTACGACAGGCGTACCGCTCGCGGGTCAGCGCGAGTAGTACTCGACCACCAGCTGCTCGTCACAGATCACCGGGACCTCCTTGCGCTGCGGCGCACGGTCCAGGCGGAAGGCCAGGGCCTTCAGGTTGACCTCGAGGTACTTCGGGGTCTGGCCCTCACCCGCGTAGCCACCCTCACGGGCGACCTGGAACGGGACCTTCTCCTTGCTGCGCTCGCGGACGGTGACCACGA
Organism: Kitasatospora sp. NPDC002965; assembly: GCF_040611255.1. Classification (NCBI taxonomy): domain Bacteria; kingdom Bacillati; phylum Actinomycetota; class Actinomycetes; order Kitasatosporales; family Streptomycetaceae; genus Kitasatospora; species Kitasatospora sp. NPDC002965. The sequence goes on from NZ_JBEXNT010000051.1 coordinate 15,516, forward strand.
AGCCCGGCTTCATCTGGTACGACGGCTTGTTGACCTTGCCGCCGTTGACCTCGATGTGGCCGTGGACGACCATCTGGCGGGCCTGGTAGATGGTGCGGGCGATGCCCGAACGCAGCACCAGCGAGTCCAGACGGGTCTCCAGCTCGGCGACGAGCGCCTCACCGGTCTTGCCCTCGGCCTTCTTCGCGCGGTCGAACGCGCGCGCCATCTGCTTCTCGCTCAGGTCGTACTGGGCGCGCAGACGCTGCTTCTCCAGCAGACGGACCTTGTAGTCCGAGTTCTGCTTGCGGCCACGGCCGTGCTGGCCGGGCGGGTACGGGCGGGCCTCGAAGTACTTGACGGACTTCGGGGTCAGCGGCACGCCGAGCGCACGCGCGATCTTGACCTTGGGACGCTTCTGGTTCGCCATGAACCAAACCTTCCTTGCTTCCGACTACGGCTTCACCAGGTGTTGACGGAGGTCGCTCGTCGCGACCCGGAGACAACCCCACCGCCCTGAAGGCAGTGCGATCAGCCGCTCTCCGGAGCCGGGCACGGAAGTGCTTGCACACGAGTGGCCCACCACAGTGCTCTGGTGGGCTGCACGCGACACCGAAACGGTGCGCGACGCTCCTGGGCCCTCCGAGGAGGGCCGTGGCCGGTGTCCCGCTGGTGCGGCCGGTCGGTCAGGGTCTCCCCTGCCGCCGTCCCGGGACATGGCACTTCGCACGAGTATACCCGGGGATCACTCTCCCCTGAGCCGCCCCCTGGTCCACTCCACGACGTCCGCGTACCGGGCCTCGCCGCCGCGCCGGGTCGGCCGGTAGTACTCCTTGCCGTGCACCGCGTCCGGCGCGTACTGCTGCGTCGCGATGCCCTCCGGCAGGTCGTGCGGGTACTGGTACCCCTGGCCGTGCCCCAGCTTGCCGGCGCCGCCGTAGTGCGCGTCCCGCAGGTGCGGCGGGACGGACCCGGCCATCCCCTGCCGGACGTCCGCCAGCGCCGCGTCGATCGCCAGGTAGGCGGCGTTGGACTTGGGCGCCAGCGCCAGCGCGATCGCCGCCTGGGAGAGGATGATCCGCGCCTCCGGGAACCCGATCAGGGCCACCGCCTGGGCCGCCGCCACCGCCGTCTGGAGCGCCGTCGGGTCGGCGAGGCCGACGTCCTCGCTCGCCGAGATCATCAGCCGGCGGGCGATGAACCGCGGGTCCTCCCCCGCCTCGATCATCCGGGCCAGGTAGTGCAGCGTGGCGTCCACGTCGCTGCCCCGGATCGACTTGATCAGCGCGCTGGCCACGTCGTAGTGCTGGTCGCCGTCCCGGTCGTACCGGACGGCGGCCTGGTTGACGGCGGTCTCGGTGGTGGCCAGCGTGATCGCGGCCTCCTCCTTCTCCAGCGCCGCCCCGGCCGCGGCCTCCAGCGTCGTGAGCGCCTTCCGGGCGTCCCCGCCGGCCAGCCGGACCAGGTGGTCCTCCGCCTCGGCGGTCAGCTCCACCGCGCCCGCCAGCCCGCGCTCGTCGGCCACCGCGCGGTGCAGCAGGGCCCGGACGTCGTCGTCGGTCAGCGACTCCAGGGTGAGCAGCAGCGAGCGGGAGAGCAGCGGGGAGATCACCGAGAAGTACGGGTTCTCGGTGGTCGCGGCGATCAGGGTGACCCAGCGGTTCTCCACGGCGGGCAGCAGCGAGTCCTGCTGGGCCTTGGAGAAGCGGTGGATCTCGTCCAGGAAGAGCACCGTCTCCCGGCCGGTCATGCCGACGGCGCGGCGGGCGCCGTCGATGACCGCGCGGACCTCCTTCACCCCGGCGGTGATCGCGGACAGCTCGACGAAGCGGCCCTCGACGGCCTGGCTGATCACGTGCGCCAGCGTGGTCTTGCCGGTGCCGGGCGGGCCCCAGAGGATCACCGAGCTGGTCGCGGCCGGGCCGCGCGAGCCGGAGACCAGGCGGCGCAGCGGCGAGCCGGGCTTCAGCAGCTGCCGCTGGCCGGCCACCTCGTCGAGGGTGCGCGGGCGCATCCGCACGGCGAGCGGGGCCCGGCCGGGCTCCTTGGCCTGGCGTTCCTCGGCGGCGGCGGTGAAGAGGTCCGGTTCGTCCACACCGGAAGCCTATGCGAGCCCGCCGACAGCCCGGCCCGCCCGCCGCCCGCGGGCGCCCCGGCCACGACCACGGCGTACGACCACGGCCACGGCGTACGACTACGGCGACGACTGCTTCGGCAGGTCGAGCAGGATCACCTCGAACTCCTCCAGCGAGCGCAGCCTCACCCCGCCGCCGGCCACCGCCCGGGCCCGGGCCTCCGCGACCGCGCCGCGGGAGGCCACCAGCGCGGCCCGGTCCGCGAAGAGCCCGCCCACCGAACCACGCTCGTCCTCGACGGCGAACAGCATGGAGCCGCCGAGGAACCCGTCGATCCGCTGCATCGCGGGCAGCGCCCGCTCGCGGAAGGCGGCGGCGATCCGGTCGCCCTGCGCCCGGTCGAAGTCGAACCGGGCCAGCCGGAACCAGGCCCCCGGACCGGCCTGCACGGGCCGGGCGGCGACCACCGCCTGCCAGAGGTCCGTGGTCACCGTCCCGGCGAACGGCCCCAGCAGTTCGGCCCGCCGTCCGCGCAGCCGCTCGTCGCTCTCGCGTTCCGCCCGGGCGCTCTCCCACCAGGAGCCCATGGTGAGGATGCCGAGCTCCCGGTCGGCGAAGAGCCCGAAGCCGCGGTAGCCGGGCTGCGGGGCGAGCAGCCCGACGGCCTCGGCGCGGAGGCCGTCGAGGGTCCGGTCCAGTGCGGCCGGGTCGCCGGTGGCGTAGACCGTGCGAACGAACATGGGCGGGTCTCCTGACCTCCGGCGGGCGCCGTGCCGGCCGCCCGCGCCTTCCCGAGCACGTCCATCGCACGCCGAGGGCGGGAGTCCGGCAACGCCGCGGAGCCGTTCGGAGCAGTACGGCCCCTCCCGGCCCCTCCCCGTTCCCGGAGCGGTCCCCGGCCGGGCACGGCGGGCCCCGGCGGGCCCCGGCGGGCCCCGGCGGGCACGGCGGGCCCCGGCGGGCACGGCGGGCCCCGGCCGGGCGAGCCCTACGACCGGCCGAGGCCCGCCGCGTGGTCCGGGACGTACTTCTGCAGGTCGCGCGGGGGCCGCTGGTAGCCGCGCGAGGCGGGCCGGGGCGGCAGGACGATCTCCCGGGGGCTGACCTCCCGGTAGGGGACGGTGGAGAGCAGGTGGGCGATCATGTTGATCCGGGCCCGCCGCTTGTCGTCGCTCTCCACCACGTGCCAGGGCGACTCCGGGGTGTCGGTGTGGAGGAACATCTCGTCCTTGGCCCGCGAGTAGTCCTCCCAGTGGGCGACCGACTCGACGTCCATCGGCGAGAGCTTCCACCGCTTCATCGGGTCCGCCAGCCGGTCCCGGAAGCGCCGCTCCTGCTCGGTGTCGCTGACCGAGAACCAGTACTTGCGCAGCAGCAGGCCGGACTCGGCGAGCATCCGCTCGAAGATCGGGCACTGGTGCAGGAACTGCCAGTACTCCTCGTCGGTGCAGAAGCCCATCACCTTCTCCACCCCGGCCCGGTTGTACCAGCTGCGGTCGAACAGCACGATCTCCCCGGCGGCCGGCAGGTGCTCGACGTACCGCTGGAAGTACCACTGGGTGCGCTGGCGCTCGGTGGGTGTGGGCAGGGCGACGACCCTGGCGATGCGGGGGTTCAGATACTCCGTCACGCGCTTGATCGCGCCGCCCTTGCCGGCCGCGTCCCGCCCCTCGAAGACCACGACCAGCCGGGCGCCCTCGGCCCGCACCCACTCCTGGAGCTTCACCAGCTCCTCCTGGAGCCGGAGCAGCTCCCGCTCGTAGGGCTTCCGCTCCAGCCGCCCGGCCGCCGGAGCGTCCGGCCGCCCGCCGCTGTCGGCCCTCCCGCCCTGACCGGTCTGCTCGCGCTTGGCCTTGGCTGCCACCTGGGTGCCTCCGTTCGGCGGGGTGCTGATGACCCCTCACGGTAGGCGGTGAACGCGGCTCCCGCAGGTCCGGGTGCCCGGCGCGGCAGCGGCGGCCCCCTGAACCGCCGCTGCCGGGCTCCCCCGTGGGCCGGCCCGGAGGCCGGACGGTCAACCTTGACCCAGACCTGCCGGACGGGTCCAATTTCCGGTTCCATAACCTTGGGGCATGGATGTGGACACCCGGCTGCTGCGCAGCTTCGCCGCGGTCTGCGAGGAGGGCCAGCTGACCGCAGCCGCGGCCCGGCTGTTCGTCTCCCAGCCGACGCTGACCAAGCAGATCCGCCAGCTGGAGGCCCTGCTCGGGGTGGAGCTGTTCGAACGGTCGAGGCGCGGCATGGCGCCCACCCGGGCGGGCCGGGCGCTGGCCGCGCACACCGGCGCGATCATGTCCGGGTGGGACGAGGCGCTGCGCGCGACCCGGGCTGCCTCGGCGGAGCAGGGCTCGACGCTGCGGGTGGGGTTCGAGGGCGGCATCATCAACCTGATGACCCAGCGCACGGTCGCCGACTTCACCCGGCGGATGCCGGGCTGGCAGGTGGAGCTGCGGCAGAACAACTGGTTCGACCCCACCTCGGGCCTGGCGACCGGCGAGATCGACCTGACGCTCTGGCACGCCCCGCCGTCGCTGTCCGAGCGGTACAACGTCGCCGTGCTGGGCGAGGAGCCGCGCTGTGCGGCGCTGCCCGCCGGGCACCGGCTGGCCGACCGTGCGGTCATCGACTTCGAGGAGCTGCTCGACGAGCCCTTCGTGGCGATTCCGCACGAGTCCGGGCACTGGCGGGACTACTGGCTGGCGGTCCGGGAGCGGGGCGGGCGACCTGTGCGGATCGGCGCGGTGGCGCACAACACCGACGAGTGGCTGGCCGCGGTGGTGTGCGGCCAGGGCGTCGGTTTCGCCCCGGGAACGATGAGCCGGCTGGCACCGCGTGAGGATGTCGCGTACCGGCCGGTGCGGGGACTCAGCCCGAGCCAGGTCGGGCTGTACTGGCCGAAGGACCGGAGGCTGACGCCCGCCATGGCCGCGTTCGTCCGCAGCTGCCGGGCGACGGTCGGCTTCGGCGCCAGGCCCTAGCACCGTCGGCGCCGGGCCCCGGGCGTCGGACCGTCGGCAGCGGCCCGCAGGCATCGGGACCCAGGCGTCAGGCCCTGGGCGGCCGGGAGGCTAGACGGCCACGAAGGGCTCCGGGTACCGGCACAGGCCCCGCGGAGACCCGTCGTACCCGGACAGGGCGAGCACCTGGAAGTACGCGTCCGGCACCTCGAAGGGGCCGGTGACCTCGTGCCGCTGGGCCGGGAGGAAGCCGAACCGCGCGTAGTACTCCGGGTCGCCGAGGACGACGACCAGGGTCTCGCCGGCCTCCTCGGCGGCGGTCAGCGCCGCCTTGACCACCAGCTCGCCGACTCCCTTGCGCTGCCACTCCGGGGCGACCGCGACCGGCGCGAGCGCGAGGCCCTCGCCCTCGCCGACCCGCAGCCGGGTGAGCAGCGCGTGCCCGACCACGAGCCCGGAGCCGTCGACCGCGACCACGGACAGGCCGGGCAGCCAGGCGGGATCGCGGCGCAGCGCGTCCACCAGGTCGGCCTCGTCCGGGCCGGGGAACGCGGCCATGTGGACGCGTCTGGTGGCGGGTGCGTCCTCGGGACACTCGACTCTGGTACTGACCTTCATGGGGGAACCCTCTCTCTGTCACACACCGTTGTGGACCGGCCCCGGACGACGGTGATGCCGTCCGGGGCCGTGAAAGGTTAGCCGATGTCGGCGGATGCGGCGTCAGGCCTTCGGCTGGGCCTCGGACTTGGCGTCCTCACGGACCTTCGGCTGGGCGTCGACGCCGGCCTCGCGACGCTGCGCCGGGGTGATCGGGGTGGGCGCACCGGTCAGCGGGTCGCCGCCGGTGGACGTCTTCGGGAACGCGATGACGTCCCGGATCGTGTCGTACCCACCGAGCAGGGTGACGATCCGGTCCAGGCCGAAGGCGACGCCGCCGTGCGGCGGCGGGCCGTAGTTGAAGGCGTCCAGCAGGAAGCCGAACTGCGAGGCGGTCTCCTCCTCGGAGAGGCCGATCGCGTCGAACGCCCGCTTCTGGACGTCCCGCTGGTGGATACGGATCGAACCGCCGCCCAGCTCCGAACCGTTGAGCACCAGGTCGTAGGCGTTGGAGAGCGCCGAGCCCGGGTCGGTGTCGAAGGTGGCCAGCGACTCCGCGGTCGGGGCGGTGAACGGGTGGTGCACCGCGTGCCAGCCCTGGAACTCGCCCTTGTCGTCCTCGATGGGCTCGAACATCGGGAAGTCGACGACCCAGAGGAAGGCCCACTGGGACTCGTCGATCAGCTCGCAGCGGCGGCCGATCTCCAGACGGGCGGCGCCGAGCAGCTCCTGCGAGGGGCGCTGCTTGCCGGCCGCGAAGAAGATCGCGTCGCCGTTCTTGGCGCCCGCGGCGGCGGCCAGGCCGGCCAGGTGCTCCTCGGACAGGTTCTTGGCGACCGGGCCGCGCAGCTCGCCGGTCTCGGCGTCGATGAGCACGTAGGCGAGGCCCTTGGCGCCGCGCGCCTTGGCCCAGTCCTGCCACGCGTCGAGCTGCTTGCGCGGCTGCGAGGCGCCGCCCGGCATGACCACGGCGCCGACGTACGGGGCCTGGAAGACCCGGAACGAGGTGCCCTGGAAGTACTCGGTGAGGTCGGTGAGTTCCTGGCCGAAGCGGACGTCCGGCTTGTCCGAGCCGAAGCGGCCCATGGCGTCGGCGTAGGTCATCCGCGGCAGCGGGTTCGGGACCTCGTAGCCGTGCACCTCGCGCCAGATCGAGCCGATGATCTTCTCGCCGAGGGCCAGGATGTCCTCCTGGTCGACGAACGAGGCCTCGATGTCCAGCTGGGTGAACTCCGGCTGACGGTCCGCGCGGAAGTCCTCGTCGCGGAAGCAGCGGGCGATCTGGTAGTAGCGCTCCATGCCGGCCACCATCAGCAGCTGCTTGAACAGCTGGGGCGACTGCGGCAGCGCGTACCAGTGGCCGGGCTGGAGGCGGACCGGGACGAGGAAGTCGCGGGCGCCCTCGGGGGTGGAGCGGGTGAGGTACGGCGTCTCGATGTCGAGGTAGTCGTTGTCCTCCATCACCCGGCGGATGATGTTGTTGACCTTGGAGCGCAGGCGCAGGCCCTTGGCCGGGCCCTCGCGGCGCAGGTCGAGGTAGCGGTACCGGAGGCGGACCTCCTCGTTGACCGTGCCGGGCTCGTACTCGGCGACCGGGAAGGGCAGCGGCGCGGCCTCGGAGAGGACCTCGATCTCGCTGACCACGACCTCGACGGCGCCGGTCGGGATGTCCGGGTTCTCGTTGCCCTCGGGCCGCACGCGGACGTCGCCGACCACCTTGACGCAGTACTCGGCGCGCAGGCCGTGCACCGAGTCGAGGTCGCGGACCACGATCTGCACGGTGCCGGAGGCGTCGCGCAGATCGATGAAGGCCACGCCGCCGTGGTCGCGGCGGCGGGCGACCCAGCCGGCCAGGGTGACGGTGGTGCCTGCGTGCTCCGGGCGGAGCGTGCCCGCGTCGTGCGTGCGGATCACAGCTGCTTCTCCTTCAGGGTGGTGACGAGTGCGTCGAGGGCGACGGGGTTCTGCTCGCCGGTGGTCAGGTCCTTGAGCTGGACGACGCCTTCGGCGAGGTCCCGGTCCCCGGCGACGAGCGCGAAGCGGGCGCCGGACCGGTCGGCGGACTTCATGGCGTTCTTGATGCTCTTGACGCCGAAGGCGAGGTCGGTGGCGACGCCGGCCCGGCGCAGCTCGACCACCTTGGCGAAGAGGACGTTCTTGGCCTCCTCGCCGAGCGCGACGGCGTAGACGGAGGTCGCGGCGGGCAGGTCGAGGGCGACGCCCTCGGCCTCCAGCGCGAGGAAGGTGCGGTCCACGCCCAGGGCCCAGCCGACGGACGGCAGCGCGGGGCCGCCGATCATCTCGGAGAGGCCGTCGTACCGGCCGCCGCCGCCGATCGCGGACTGGGCGCCGAGGCCGTTGTGCACGAACTCGAAGGTGGTGCGGGTGTAGTAGTCCAGGCCGCGGACCAGCTTGGGGTCGTCGGTGAAGGCCACGCCGTTGGCGGTGAGCAGCTCGCGCACCTTCTCGTCGTACGCCTTGCAGTCCTCGCAGAGGAAGTCGCGCAGCATCGGGGCGCCGACGAGCTGGGCCTGCACCGACTCGCGCTTGTCGTCCAGGACGCGCAGCGGGTTGATCCCGGCGCGGCGGCGGGTGTCCTCGTCGAGGTCCAGGCCGTCCAGGAACTCGATCAGCGCGGTGCGGTAGACCGGGCGGCACTGCTTGTCGCCGAGGCTGTTGAGCAGCAGCGTGTAGTCGCTCAGGCCCAGCGACCGGAAGGCGTCGTCGGCCAGGATGATCAACTCGGCGTCCAGCGCCGGGTCCTCCGCGCCGATCGCCTCGGCGCCGACCTGCGAGAACTGGCGGTAGCGGCCCTTCTGCGCGCGCTCGTAGCGGTAGTACGAGCCGGAGTACCAGAGCTTGACCGGGAGGTTGCCCTGCTTGTGCAGGTTCGCCTGGAGCGCGGCGCGGAGCACCGAGGCCGTGCCCTCGGGGCGCAGTGCGAGCTCGTCGCCGCCCTTGGTGGTGAGGCTGTACATCTCCTTGGAGACGATGTCGGTGGACTCGCCGACGCCGCGGGAGAAGAGCTTCACGTCCTCGAAGACCGGGGTCTCGACGTAGCCGTAGCCGGCCCGGCGGGCGGGCGCGGCGATCGCCTCGCGGATCGCCAGGAAGGTCGCGGAGCTGGGGGGCAGCAGGTCGTAGGTGCCCTTGGGGGCGGTGAAGGTGCTCAACTTCTCTTCCGTCACATTCCTCGTCGCGGGAAGGCCGGGGCGCCGGACGCCCCCGCTGCCTGTCGGAGGTAGGGGTTGGTGGCGCGCTCACGGCCGATGGTGGTCTGTCCGCCGTGGCCGGAGAGGACCACGGTGGCGTCGTCGAGGGGCAGGCACACCCGGGCCAGCGAGCGCATGATCGCCTCGCCGTCCCCGCCCGGGAGGTCGGTTCGCCCTATGGAGCCGGCGAAGAGCAGGTCACCCGAGAAGAGCACCGGAGGGAGGTCCTCGGCGCCGGGTGTCCGGAACGTCACCGACCCCCCGGTATGGCCGGGGGCGTGGTCGACGGTGAGGGCGAGGCCGGCCAGCTCCAGCACGCTGCCGTCGGTCAGCTCGCGCACGTCGTCGGGCTCGCCGACGGTGAGTTCGCCCATCAGCTGGGTGCCGAGCGAGCGGCCGAGCGCCTTCTCCGGGTCGCTCATCATGTAGCGGTCCTCGGGGTGGATCCAGGCCGGGACGCCCTTGGCGCCGCAGACCGGGACCACCGAGGCGACGTGGTCGATGTGGCCGTGGGTGAGCAGGACCGCGACCGGCTTCAGGCGGTGCTCGCGGATCAGCTCCTCGACACCCTGCGCGGCCTGGTGGCCGGGGTCGACGATGACGCACTCCTCGCCCGGCGCCGGAGCGACCAGGTAGCAGTTGGTGCCCCAGGCTCCAGCGGGGAATCCGGCGATGAACACGCGCGCGTCCTTCGGGTGTCGGTCTTCGGGCGTCGGTCGCAGCGGCGGCTACGGGATGCGGCTACGAACTGTGATGTAGGGGCAGCCTACCGGCGGGGCGGGCCCGGTTGCGAACCAGATCCGCGTGACAGGTTCACCTCGACCTGACAGGTTCACCCCGTTCTTACGGTCGCGGTCCCTACACTTGGCCGCCGATGGATGCGATGATCCGCATCGACATCCGCACACGAAGCCCCCACGTCCGAGACCGCACATCCGTAGGAGACTGAGCCGGTGGTCAGCAGCGAACAGCGGCGGCGGCAGCTCGCCCGCGACAAGTACGAGCGCCAGATGGAGCGCCGGGTCGCCGAGAGGGCCGCGCGCAAGCGCCGCAACACGATTCTGGGCGCCTCGCTCGCCGTGGTCGTGCTGGCCGGCGGCGGCACGCTCATCGCGACCGGAGCCTTCGACTCGGACGACAAGAAGGACTCGGCCTCCGCCCAGGCCGCTCCGACCTCGACCCCGACCGAGCCCACCGTCCCGACCCGCAAGCCGGTCGAGGGGTGCGCGGACCCGGCGCCGGGCGCGCCGAACGGCAAGCAGTGGCAGGCCGAGCCGGCCATGAGCATCGACACCGCGGCCACCTACACCACGACGCTGGACACCAACTGCGGCAAGGTGACGCTCACCCTGGACGCGGCCAAGGCCCCGCACACGGTGAACTCCTTCGCCTTCCTCTCCGGCGAGCAGTTCTTCGACCACACCAAGTGCCACCGCCTGACCACGAGCGGCATCTTCGTGCTGCAGTGCGGCGACCCGACCGCCAGCGCCACCACGCCCGGCGGCACCGGCAGCCCGGGCTACAAGTTCGCCGACGAGAACCTGACCGGCGCCACCTACCCGGCGGGCACCGTGGCCATGGCCAACTCCGGCCCGGGGACCAACGGCAGCCAGTTCTTCCTCGTCTACAAGGACACGCAGCTCGGCCCGAACTACACGCCGTTCGGCAAGATCACCGGCGGTCTGGACGTGGTCCAGAAGATCGCCGCCGCGGGCACCCTGGAGGGCGGCGGGGACGGCCACCCGATGGCCGACGTCACCTTCAACACGGTGACGACCGCGAAGGGTTGACCGGTCCCGGGACCGCCCGGCGCCGCCCGTGAGGGGCGCGCCGGCGCGGTCCCGGCCCGAAATCGCCCGGCCCGGATGCGGACAGCACCGGGACTGGTCGCCTATGTTGGCTTTGTATAGGGTGCCCAGACCCGCCGGCCGTCACCCTCGGCAGCAGTACTCGGCGGACGGGGACGGCGGACTCATCGGTCCGCCGCACATCAACTGTGGACGACGGATGCGGACCGCCCCGGCGCGGACGCGACGTCATGTGGAGGACGCGCTATGAGCAGCGACCCGTGGGGCCGTGTCGACGAGCAGGGCACGGTCTACGTCAGGACGGCCGACGGCGAACGCGTCGTGGGTTCCTGGCAGGCCGGCTCGCCCGAGGAGGCGCTCGCCTACTTCGAGCGCAAGTACCAGGGCATCGAGGTGGAGATCGGCCTGCTGGAGAAGCGGGTGCGCACCACCGACCTGGCCGCCAAGGACGCCCAGGCCGCGCTGGAGCACCTGCGCGAGCAGGTCACCGAGGCGCACGCGGTCGGTGACCTGGCGGCGCTGGCCAAGCGGCTGGACACGCTCACGGGCGAGATCGAGAGCCGCCGCGAGGAGCGCAAGGCCGCCCGGGCCAAGGCCCAGGACGAGACCCGCACCGCCAAGGAGGCGCTGGTCGCCGAGGCCGAGCAGCTCGCCGAGTCCACCCAGTGGCGGGAGGCCGGCGACCGCCTGCGCGCCCTGGTCGACACCTGGAAGGGCCTGCCCCGGCTGGACCGCAAGAGCGACGACGAGCTGTGGCACCGCTTCTCGCACGCCCGCTCGGTGTTCTCCAAGCACCGCAAGTCGCACTTCGCGTCCCTGGACGCCGAGCGTGACCAGGCCCGGGCCACCAAGGAGGCGCTGGCCGTCGAGGCCGAGTCGCTCTCCTCCTCCACCGAGTGGGGCGACACCGCGGCCCGCTACCGCGACCTGATGGCGCGCTGGAAGGCCGCCGGCCGCGCGCAGCGCGACGTCGAGGACGAGCTGTGGGCGCGGTTCCGCGGCGCCCAGGACGTCTTCTTCCAGGCGCGCTCGGCGGTGTTCAGCGAGCGTGACGCCGAGCAGGTCGCCAACCAGAAGCTCAAGGAGGCCCTGGCCTCCGAGGCCGAGGCGATCCTGCCGATCACCGACCTCAAGGCCGCCAAGGCGGCCCTGCGCGAGATCAACGAGCGCTGGGAGGCGATCGGTCACGTGCCGCGCGACGCCCGGCCGAAGCTGGACGGCCGGCTGAACACGGTCGAGCGGGCGATCCGCGAGGTCGAGGACTCCGAGTGGAAGCGCTCCAACCCGGAGGCCAAGGCCCGTGCCGCCGGCATGGTCGGCCTCTTCCAGGCCAAGGCGGACAAGATCCAGGCCGACCTGGACAAGGCCCGCGCGGCCGGCAACGCCGGCCGGACCGCCAAGCTGGAGTCCGAGCTGTCGGGCGTCCGGACCCTGCTGGAGCAGGCGCACAAGAGCCAGGAGGAGTTCAGCGGCTGATCCGAGGCCGCCGGACACGAGGACGGCCCCCGGGAACTCGCCAGTTCCCGGGGGCCTTTCCGTCGCCGCCGGCCGCGCGGCGGCTGCCGCCGCGCGTACCGCTACTTGCGGGCCGAGGTGACCCGGTAGACGTCGTAGACGCCCTCGACGCCGCGGACCGCCTTGAGCACGTGGCCCAGGTGCTTCGGGTCGCCCATCTCGAAGGTGAACCGGCTCATCGCCACCCGGTCGCGGGAGGTCTGCACCGCCGCCGACAGGATGTTGACGTGCTGGTCCGAGAGGACCCTCGTGACGTCCGAGAGCAGCCGGGAGCGGTCCAGCGCCTCGACCTGGATGGCCACCAGGAAGACCGAGGACTGGGTGGCCGCCCACTCGACGTCGATCATCCGCTCGGGCTGCTGGCTGAGCGCCTCCACGTTGACGCAGTCGGCGCGGTGCACCGAGACACCGTTGCCGCGGGTGACGAAGCCGACGATGGTGTCGCCCGGTACCGGGGTGCAGCAGCGCGACAGCTTGACCCAGACGTCCTCGACGCCCTTGACGATCACGCCGGGGTCGCCCTTGGCCCGGCGGCGCGCCGCCCGGCGGTTGTCGTGGGTCGGCGTCGCCGTCTCGGCGAGGTCCTCGGTCGCGCCCTCCTCGCCGCCCAGCGCCTGCACCAGCTTCTGGACGATGTTCTGCGCCGCGACGTGGCCCTCGCCGATCGCCGCGTAGAGCGAGGAGATGTCCGGGTAGCGCATCTCGTGGGCCAGGGTGACCAGCGAGTCGCCGGTCAGGATCCGCTGGATCGGCAGGCCCTGCTTGCGCATCGCCCGGGCGATGGCGTCCTTGCCCTGCTCGATCGCCTCCTCGCGGCGCTCCTTGGAGAACCAGGCGCGGATCTTGTTGCGGGCCCGCGGCGACTTGACGAAGCCGAGCCAGTCCCGCGAGGGGCCGGCGTTCTCCGCCTTGGAGGTGAAGACCTCGACGGCGTCGCCGTTCTCCAGGGTCGACTCCAGCGGCACCAGCCGCCCGTTCACCCGGGCCCCTATGGTCCGGTAGCCGACCTCGGTGTGCACCGCGAAGGCGAAGTCCACCGGGGTGGCGCCGGCCGGCAGCGCTATGACGTCGCCCTTGGGCGTGAAGACGAAGACCTCGTTGCTGGCCAGGTCGAAGCGGAGCGACTCCAGGAACTCGCTCGGGTCCGCGGTCTCCTTCTGCCAGTCCAGCAGCTGCCGCAGCCAGGCCATCTCGTTGACGGCGCCGGCCTTGTCGTCCTTGCGGGTCTGGGTCGGGGTGTCGGTGCGGACCTTGGAGGCGCCGGCCACCGCGCGCTGCTTGTACTTCCAGTGCGCCGCGATGCCGTACTCGGCCCGGCGGTGCATGTCGAAGGTGCGGATCTGCAGCTCGACGGGCTTGCCGCCGGGACCGATCACCGTGGTGTGCAGCGACTGGTACATGTTGAACTTGGGCATCGCGATGTAGTCCTTGAACCGCCCCGGCACCGGGTTCCACCGCGCGTGGATGGTGCCCAGCGCCGCGTAGCAGTCGCGGACGGTGTCGACCAGGACCCGGATGCCCACCAGGTCGTAGATCTCGGCGAAGTCCCGGCCCCGGACGATCATCTTCTGGTAGACCGAGTAGTAGTGCTTCGGCCGGCCGGTGACGGAGGCGGTGATCCGGGCACCGCGCAGGTCGCCCTGGACCTGGTCGATGACGGTGGCCAGGTACTCGTCCCGCTTGGGGGCGCGCTCGGCGACCAGCCGGACGATCTCGTCGTACATCTTGGGGTAGAGGATCGCGAAGGCGAGGTCCTCCAGCTCCCACTTGATGGTGTTCATGCCCAGCCGGTGCGCCAGCGGGGCGTAGATCTCCAGCGTCTCGCGGGCCTTCTTCTCCTGCTTCTCCCGCTTGAGGTAGCGCATGGTGCGCATGTTGTGCAGGCGGTCGGCCAGCTTGATCACCAGGACCCGGGGGTCCTTGGCCATCGCGACGACCATCTTGCGGACCGTCTCGGCCTGCGCGGCCTCGCCGAACTTCACCCGGTCCAGCTTGGTGACGCCGTCCACCAGCAGGGCCACGGAGTCGCCGAAGTCCTTGCGCAGGGTCTCCAGCCCGTAGTCGGTGTCCTCGACGGTGTCGTGCAGCAGCCCGGCCATCAGGGTCGGGGCGTCCATGCCCAGCTCGGCCAGGATGGTGGCCACGGCCAGCGGGTGGGTGATGTACGGGTCGCCGCTCTTGCGCTTCTGCCCCCGGTGCCACTTCTCGGCGACCGCGTACGCCTTCTCGATGTCGCGCAGCAGCGCCGGGTCGGCCTTCGGGTCGTTGGCCCGGATGGACCGGAAGAGCGGCTCCAGCACCGGGTTGAGCACGCTGGAGCGCTGGCCGCCGAGCCGGGCGAGGCGCGCGCGCATGCCACCGGCGGTGGACGGGCGACCCGCCGGGGCGACCTGGCGGGACGGGGTCGACGCCGGGCGTGCCGGGGTGGCCCCCGAGGGCGTGGGCCGGTTCTCGGGGGCGGCCGCAGCGGCCGTGGGCACAACCTCGTCGGGCAAGGACACTCCTCGGGGCGCTCGGCCTGCCCCTCCGCGCGGATCGCGCGACTCGCACAACCGGGAGGGGATGAATCTTCATGGTACCGAGCCGGGCGCCGGGGCGTTCGGTCGGCCGCCCCCGGACACGCACCGGACACACGACCGACACGAACAGCCCGGTCCTGTCCGGTCCTGCCCGGTCCTGCCCGGCCCGGAACGCCGACGGGCGGCGGCCGGATGATTCCGACCGCCGCCCGTCGCAGCGTTGACCGAGGAGGACTCAGACCGTGACCAGCGTCTCCAGCGGAGCGCCGCCCAGGTGCGGGGCCAACCGCTCGCGCCCGTCCAGGAAGCCCAGCTCCATCAGGACCACGACGCCCACGAGCTCGGCGCCGGCCTCCTTCACCAGGTCCAGCGAGGCACCGATCGTCCCGCCGGTGGCCAGCACGTCGTCCACCACCAGCACCCGCTCGCCGGGCGCGAAGGCGTCGCACTGCACCTCCAGCGTCGCCGAGCCGTACTCCAGCTCGTACGAGCGGCGGTACACCTCGCCGGGGAGCTTGCCCTGCTTGCGGATCGGCACGAAGCCGAGCCCGGCCGCGAAGGCCGCCGGGGCCGCCAGCACGAAACCGCGCGCCTCCAGGCCGACCACCTTGGTCGCCCCGAGCTCCCTGGCCCGGTCCGCCAGCGCCCGGGTGAGCGCCGCGAAGGCCTCGGCGTCGGCGAGCAGCGGCGCGATGTCCTTGAACAGCACGCCCGGCTTCGGGTAGTCCGGGACGTCCCTGATCCGGCTGTTCAACAGCTCGGCCAGTGCGGTGTCGGCGGTGGTCACGAAGGGTCCTTAGGGGTCAGCGGGGATCAGCGCTTGGTGGACGGACGGCCCTTGGCACGCGTGGTGCCGGCCGCCCTGCCGCGCTGACCGACCATACCCGCCGGCTGGTCCTCGTCGGAGAAGGGCTCCCCGTCCTCGACGACGGCGTCCTTGGCCGCCTCCGCCTTGGCCTCCGCGGCGCGCCGCTGGGCGACCCGCTTGGCGAGGGCCTTCATCTCCGGCTGCTCCTCCTTCAGCTGCGCCAGCAGCGGAGTGGCGACGCAGATCGAGGAGTAGGCACCGGCCGCGAGGCCGATGAACAGCGCGAGCGAGATGTCGTTCAGCGTGCCGGCCCCGAGGAAGCCGCCACCGATGAACAGCAGCGCCGCCACCGGGAGCAGGGCGACCACCGTGGTGTTGAGCGAGCGGACCAGGGTCTGGTTGAGGCCCGCGTTGGCCGCCTCGCTGTAGGTGATCTTGTTCTGCTTCGTGAGGTCCTTGGTGTTCTCCTTCACGGTGTCGAAGACGACGACCGTGTCGTAGAGGGAGTACCCGAGGATGGTCAGGAAGCCGATCACGGTGCCCGGGGTGACCTCGAAACCGACCAGGGCGTAGACGCCGATGGTGATCAGGAGGTCGTGGATGAGGGCGACCAGGGCGGCCACCGCCATCCGCCACTCGAAGGCGATCGCCAGGTAGATCGTCACCAGGATCATGAAGATGACCAGACCGGTGAGGGCCTTGTTGGAGATCTGCTCACCCCAGCTGGGGCCGATCACCTGGGCCTCGATCTCCTGGACCGGGACACCGAGCTCCTTCGCCAGGTTCTCGGTGATGACCGAGGAGCTGACCTTCTCCTCGGAGGAGACCTGGATGCGGATCTTGCCGTTCTCGGTCGACTGCACCAGCGGGTGCGACTCGACGATCTTGTCGACCGACTCCTGAGCCTGCGAGACCGAGAGCCCGGGCTTGGACACGGTGTAGACCGAGCCGCCCTTGAACTCGATGCCGAGGTGGAGGCCCATCGCCAGGCCGATCGCGGCGACCAGGACGATCACCCCGGAGATGCTGTACCAGAGCTTGCGGCGCCCGACGAAGTCGAAGCTGACCTCGCCCTGGTAGAGCTTGTGGCCCAGATTGGAGAAGCGTGACACGGTGTCAGGCCCCCTTCACGGCGGCGGAGGACGAGGGGGTGCGACGACGGGTGCTGCGCAGCGGCGGGCGGGCACCCAGCCGCTTCGGGTCCAGGCCGGACCACGGGTGGCCGTCGGAGAAGAACTTCCGGCGCGCCAGCAGCGTGATCAGCGGCTTGGTGAAGAGGAAGATCACCACGACGTCGAGCGCGGTGGTCAGGCCCAGCGTGAACGCGAAGCCCTGCACCTTGCCGACCGAGACCACGTAGAGCACGGCGGCACAGAGGAACGAGACGAAGTCCGACACCAGGATGGTGCGCCGGGCGCGCGGCCAGGCACGCTGGACGGCCGGCCGCAGCGGGGCCCCCTCGCGGACCTCGTCACGGATGCGCTCGAAGTACACGATGAAGGAGTCCGCGGTGATGCCGATCGCGACGATCGCACCGCAGATCGCCGGCAGGTTCAGCGCGAAGCCGATCCCGGCGCCGAGCAGGCTCATGATCGAGTAGGTCAGGGCCGCCGAGACGAGCAGACCGGCGATCGAGACCAGGCCCAGACCCCGGTAGTAGACCAGCGAGTAGAGGACCACCAGGACCATGCCGATCAGGCCCGCGACCAGACCGGCCTTCAGCTGGTCGCCACCGAGCTGCGGGGAGACGGTGGTGACGTCGCTGGTGGCGAACTCCAGCGGCAGTGCGCCGAAGCTCAGCTGGTTGGCGAGGCCCTGCGCCTCGGACTGGGTGAAGCTGCCCGAGATCACGGCCGAGCCGCCGGGGATGGCGCTGCGCACGTACGGGTGGGAGACGACCTGGCCGTCCAGCACGATGGCGAACTGGTTGGTCGGGTCGGGCTGGGTGGCCAGCTGGCCGGTGACGGCGGTGAACGCGTCGGTGCCCTTGCCGTTGAACTGCAGCTGGACCTGCCAGCCGCCGCCCTGCTGGGTGTCGATGCTGGCCTGCGCCTTGGAGACGTCCGCGCCGAAGACCGCGACCGGGCCGAGAGCGAGCTTGTAGAAGATGCCGTTCTCGTCCTTCTGGGTGCAGGCGACGGCCGGCGCACCCTCGGACTTCTGGTGGTTCTGGCGCTGCTCGGGCTTGGTGCAGTCGAGCGCGGCGAACTCGGCGGCCAGCTCCGGCGGCACCGTGCCCGAGGTCATCGCGGCGGAGAGGTCCGGCGTGACGGGGGCGGTGGCGGGGGCACTCGGGGTACCGGTCGCGGCGGCGCCCGTGGCGGCCGCGGACGGGGTACCGGTGGCCGCGGCGCCGGTGGCGGCAGCGGTCGGGGTGGCGTCGGCCGCGAGGGCCTCGCCGACCGGCCGGCCCTGCTTGGTGGCGCTCGCGCCGGGCGCGGCCGCGGTGGTTCCGGCCGAGGCCGACGCGGCGGCGCTCGGGGTGCCCGTGGCGCTCGGGGCGGCGCTGCCGCTCGCCGAGGGGGTCGCGGACGGCGCCGGGGCCTGGAGGCCGCTCGGAGCGAGGGCGAGGACCGGGCGGAAGTACAGCTTCGCGGTGGATCCGACCTGGTCGGCCGCGGTCTGCTTGTCACCGCCCTTGGGGATGTTGACGATGATGTTCTGGTCGCCCTGGGTCTGGACCTCCGCCTCGGAGACACCCATCCCGTTGACCCGCTGCTCGATGATCCCGGTGGCGATGTCCATGTTGGACTTGTTGATCGCCTTGGGGTCGGTCGACTTCGCGCTCAGCGTGATGCTGGTGCCGCCTGCGAGGTCGATCCCGAGGCGGGGCTTGGTGTGACCCGTCCCGAACATGAGGGCGACCAGTCCGACGGTGACGACCAGGATGAGGGCCAGCGCCCTCCCTGGGTAGCCGTCGCGCGGGCGCGACTTGGGTGTTGCCACCTTGCTCGTTTCTCCCTGTCCATGCCACTTCCCCCCACCGGACCCCGCCCTGCGCGTGGCTGGACGGGGTGTGGCGGAACTGCGGCCCTGAGTCCTGTGGGCTCGCGGCGATTCGCCGCGCGACCGGGCGGGTGCCCGACCGTACTACTTGCTCGCGGGAGCCCCGCCCTCGGCCTCGGCCTTCTCGGCGCCGTCCTTGCTGAGCGACAGCGGCTTCTCGTCCGCCGGCTCGATCTCGGCGTCCTCGTCGGAGGCCTCGGACAGCTCGTCGTCGACCGGGCGGCCGTTGATGATCGCGTCGTACTCCGCGGGGTCCAGCACGGCGGCGATCGCGCTCTTGGTGAAGTAGGTGACCACGCCGGGCGCGATCTCCAGCTCGACGGTCTCGTCGTTGACCGCCTTCACCTGGGCGTACAGGCCGCCGATGGTGCGCACCCCCGCCCCTGGCTCCAGCGCGGTCTGCATCTTCTGCATCTGCTGCTGGCGCTTCTTCTGCGACCGGAACATGAGCACGATCGCGATGATCGGGAGGAGAAGGATGATGAGGTTCACTGCAGCCAGGGTCCTTAGCGGGCCGCCGGCCGGCGGCCTGTGTGGTATTGGTCGTCCCGTCGGGTGAGAGGGGCGGTCCGGCGGAGTCTAGGCGACCCCGAACTGATCGGACAACGCCAAGCATCGCATCCTGCCGCCGAAAGTGGCGACCCTCCGCCTGCACTGTTTCCCGGGACTTCCCTCACGACTTCTCCGACTGCCCCCGGCGCGGGCGTGCACGGTGCACACACGCTCCGACCTCACCCGTTCAGCCCTGTTCCGGCCGGAAAAGGTCCGGTTGTGCCGGTACGGCCCCCCTGGTGGTCTGGACCGGCGGGGTGAGACCGAGGTGCTGCCAGGCGGCGGCGGTGGCGATCCGACCGCGCGGTGTCCGGGCCAGCAGACCCTCGCGGACCAGGAAGGGTTCGGCCACCTCCTCGACCGTCTCGGACTCCTCCCCCACCGCGACGGCCAGGGTCGACAGCCCGACCGGGCCGCCGCCGAACAGCCGCAGCAGCGCGTCCAGCACCGCACGGTCAAGCCGGTCCAGCCCGCGGGCGTCGACCTCGTAGACGTCCAGCGCGTGGCGGGCGATCTCCACGGTGACGACGCCGTCGTGCCGGACCTGGGCGTAGTCGCGGACCCGGCGCAGCAGCCGGTTGGCGATGCGCGGGGTGCCCCGGGAGCGGCCGGCGATCTCGGCGGCGCCGGCCGTGTCGATCTCGACGTCCAGCAGGGCGGCCGAGCGGTGCACCACGCGCTGGAGCTCGGCCGGGGCGTAGAACTCCATGTGCCCGGTGAAGCCGAACCGGTCGCGCAGCGGCGGCGGCAGCAGTCCGGCCCGGGTGGTGGCGCCGACCAGGGTGAACGGCGGCAGCTCCAGCGGGATGGCGGTGGCGCCCGGGCCCTTGCCGACGATCACGTCGACCCGGAAGTCCTCCATCGCCATGTAGAGCATCTCCTCGGCGGGCCGGGACATCCGGTGGATCTCGTCGAGGAAGAGCACCTCGCCCTCGGTCAGCGAGGAGAGGATCGCCGCGAGGTCGCCGGCGTGCTGGATCGCCGGGCCGGAGGTGATCCGGATCGGCGCGCCCAGCTCGGCGGCGATGATCATCGACAGGGTGGTCTTGCCCAGCCCGGGCGGACCGCTGAGCAGCACGTGGTCAGGGGCGGCGCCACGCTGACGGGCGGCCTGGAGCACCAGTGACAGCTGCTCGCGCACCCGCTCCTGGCCGATGAACTCGTCGAGCTGCCGGGGCCGCAGCGCCGCCTCGACGGCCTGGTCCTCGCCGTCGGCGGCGCCCGCCACGAGCCGGTCGGTCGGGTCGGAGTCGTACGGGCTCATGCCCTCTCCCCGCTCCGCTCGCCGGCGGTGTCACCGGCGCCCCTCTGGGTGGTTCGCGCGCTCACTTGGTGCGGGCTCCAATGTCGACAAGGTGACAGGTGGTCAGATCGGTAGGGCGGTAGGGCGGTAGGACGACCGCGGGTCCCCGGTCGGCACCCCCGGTCAGCGCGCCCGGTTGAGCGAGCGCAGGGCGGACCGCAGCAGGGTACCGACGTCCGGGACGGCCTGCGCCTCGGCCTCCGGGGTGACGACGGTGACCGCCTCGTCCGCCTCGCGCGGCGCGTAGCCGAGGCCGACCAGGGCCGCGTGCAACTGCTCGCCCCACGGTGCAGGACCGGTGGCGATCGGCTTCTGCGCCGGGACGCTGCCGTGCGGGGCGCCCAGCTTGTCCTTGTACTCCAGCAGCAGCTTGGCGGCCTTGGCCTTGCCGATACCGGGGACGGCGATCAGCGCCTTCTCGTTGCCCGCGGCGACGGCGGTGCGCAGCGCGTCCGGGCTGTGCACGCCGAGCATCGCCTGGGCGAGCCGGGGTCCGACACCGGGCGCGGCCTGGAGGATCTCGAAGACCGCGCGCTCGTCGTCGTCGGCGAAGCCGTAGAGGGTGAGCGAGTCCTCCCGGACGACCAGCGAGGTGGCGAGCCGTGCGGGCTCCCCGGGACGCAGTCCGGCTGCGGTGGCCGGGGTGACCTGGACGGCCATCCCCACGCCGCCGACCTCGACGACGACGGTGGAGCCGCTGATCACGGCCACCGGTCCCTGGACGAAGGCGATCATCGGGCGGCTCCTCGGGTGGGACGGGCGGAGTACGGGCGGGCGGCGGGCGCCTTCGCGGGCGCCGCCCCGGCAGCGGCCGCCTTCGGGGCCGCCTTGGCGAGCGCGGCGGCGATCCGGTCGGTGGCGCCGCCGCGCCAGATGTGGCAGATGGCCAGCGCCAGCGCGTCGGCGGCGTCGGCCGGTTTGGGCGGGGCGTCCAACCGCAGCAGCCGCTGCACCATGGCGGTGACCTGGGCCTTGTCGGCCCGGCCGGAGCCGGTCACGGCGGCCTTGACCTCGCTCGGCGTGTGCAGGGTGACCGGTATGCCGCGCCGGGTGGCGCAGAGCATGGCGACCGCGCTGGCCTGCGCGGTGCCCATCACGGTGCGCACGTTGTGCTGGGCGAAGACCCGCTCGACGGCGACCAGGTCGGGCCGGTGCTCGTCGAGCCAGCTCTCGATGCCCTGCTCGACCAGCAGCAACCGGTGCCCGATCTCGGCGTCGGCCGGCGTGCGCACCACCCCGACCCCGACCATCCGCAGCGGCCGGCCGGGCGCGCCGTCGACCACGCCGACCCCGCACCTGGTCAGCCCCGGGTCCACACCCAGTACCCGCACTCCTGCCCCGCCTCTCGCTAACCCGCCGCTCGTCCTCGGGCACTGCGACCCGCCGCGACCGGCGGCAACCTGCGAAGGCTACCGCCCGGGTCGGACAACGGCTCGAACGACACCGGCCCGGTGGTCGTGGGACCACCGGGCCGGGACGTGGGTCCGATCACTCGGCGTCGAGCTGCGCACCGACCTCGTCGCTGATGTCGAAGTTGGCGAAGACGTTCTGCACGTCGTCGCTGTCCTCCAGGGCGTCGATCAGCTTCAGGATCTTGCGGGCGCCCTCGACGTCCACCTCGACCTGCATGCTCGGGAGGAAGTTGGCCTCGGCCGAGTCGTAGTCGACGCCCGCGTCCACCAGGGCGGTGCGGACGGCGACCATCTTGGAGGCCTCGGAGACGATCTCGAAGGAGTCGCCGAGGTCGTTGATCTCCTCGGGCTCCTGGTCGAGGACGACCTCGAAGAGCTTGTCCTCGTCCACGCCGTCCGCCTTGGGGACGATCACGACGCCCTTGCGGGTGAACAGGTAGGACACCGAGTTCGGGTCGGCCATCGAGCCGCCGTTGCGGGTCATCGCGACGCGCACGTCGGAGGCGGCACGGTTGCGGTTGTCGGTGAGGCACTCGATGAGCACCGCGACGCCGTTCGGGCCGTAGCCCTCGTACATGATCGTCTGGTAGTCGGCGCCGCCGGCCTCCAGGCCACCGCCGCGCTTGACGGCGCGGTTGATGTTGTCGATCGGGACCGAGCTCTTCTTGGCCTTCTGGATGGCGTCGTAGAGCGTCGGGTTGCCGGCCGGGTCGGGACCGCCGGTGCGCGCCGCCACCTCGATGTTCTTGATCATCTTGGCGAAGAGCTTGCCGCGCTTGGCGTCGATCACGGCCTTCTTGTGCTTGGTGGTAGCCCACTTAGAGTGGCCGGACATCGCCAGCTCCTTTACGTCGCCAAAGGGAAATGAACAGATGAGATCTTACCGGTGCCGCCACCGGTCCCTCGCACACGGTCACCGGCGGACCTTCACGCGGCGGGGCGGTCACGCGGCGGCGAGGTGCTCCTCGACCATCCGCACGAAGTAGGCGTGCACCCGGTGGTCGCCGGTGAGCTCGGGGTGGAACGAGGTGGCCAGCAGGTTGCCCTGGCGCACCGCCACGATCCGGCTCTCCGGGCCGTCGGCGGCGGGCAGCTCGGCCAGCACCTGAACGCCGGCGCCGACCCCCTCCACCCAGGGGGCGCGGATGAAGACGCCGTGCACCGGCGCGTCGTCCAGGCCCTGGAAGACGACACCCGACTCGAAGGACTCGTTCTGCCGCCCGAAGGCGTTGCGGCGCACGGTCATGTCGATGCCGCCCACCGTCTCCTGGTCCTCGCGCCCGTCCAGGATCTTGTCGGCCAGCATGATCATGCCCGCGCAGGTGCCGTACACCGGCATGCCGGCGGCCACGCGCTCGCGCAGCGGGTCCATCACGCCGAACAGCAGCGCCAGCTTGGACATCGTGGTGGATTCCCCACCGGGGATCACCAGGGCGTCGACCCCGGCCAGCTCCTCGGCACGGCGGACCGGGCGGGCCAGCGCGTCGGCCTCGGCCAGCGCGACCAGGTGCTCGCGGACGTCACCCTGCAGGGCGAGGACGCCGATCACTGGAGTGGACACTCTCACTACCTCTTCAGACTCTCGTTCGGACGACGCGCAGCGGCCCGCCGCGCAGATGGTCACACCGCGCGGCGGGCCGTCCGGCGGGACTACCAGCCGCGGTTGGCGTAGCGCTCGCTCTCCGGCAGGGTGTCGCAGTTGATGCCGACCATGGCCTCGCCCAGGTTGCGGGAGGCGTCGGCGATGATCTTCGGGTCGTCGAAGAAGGTGGTCGCCTTGACGATCGCGGCGGCACGCTTCGCCGGGTCGCCCGACTTGAAGATGCCGGAGCCGACGAAGACGCCCTCGGCGCCCAGCTGACGCATCAGCGCGGCATCGGCCGGGGTGGCCACACCACCGGCGGAGAACAGCACGACCGGCAGCTTGCCGAGCTCGGCGACCTCCTTGACCAGCTCGTACGGGGCGCGCAGGTCCTTGGCGGCGGCGAACAGCTCGTTGTTGTCGAAGCCGCGGAGCCTGGCGATCTCGTTCTTGATCTGGCGCAGGTGGCGAACGGCCTCGACGACGTTGCCGGTACCGGCCTCACCCTTGGAGCGGATCATGGCCGCGCCCTCGGCGATGCGGCGCAGCGCCTCGCCCAGGTTGGTGGCACCACAGACGAAGGGGGTCGTGAAGGCCCACTTGTCGGAGTGGTTGACCTCGTCGGCCGGGGTCAGCACCTCGGACTCGTCGATGTAGTCGACACCGAGCGACTGCAGGACCTGGGCCTCGACGAAGTGGCCGATCCGGGACTTGGCCATGACCGGGATGGAGACCGCCTCGATGATCTCCTCGATCATGTTCGGGTCCGACATCCGCGCGACGCCGCCGTCCTTGCGGATGTCCGCCGGGACCCGCTCGAGCGCCATGACGGCGACAGCGCCGGCGTCCTCGGCGATCTTGGCCTGCTCGGCGTTGACCACGTCCATGATCACACCGCCCTTGAGCTGCTCGGCCATGCCGCGCTTGACCCGGGCGGTACCGATCTGCGGCTGGTCTGCGGTGGTGGGGGTGGTGGACACGTGAGACCTCACTCGAAGATGAACCAGTGCTATCGCCCTATGGTAGGCGGAAGAAACGGCGTCTCCATGCGCCACCCGGTCCAGCCCGACCGTCGGGTTACGACAAACAGGCCGGATCCGGCCCCCCGCTCCGACGGGCTAAAGAGCGGACACCCGGACGTGTCCGACACGCCCCGCAAAGAACCCTCCGGGAAGAGGTGTCCGGAAAGGGACACCCCTAGGAGCCCCCCTGCGGGGTGCCTTCCCGAGGGCGCCCCGAGGCCCCGGCCCCGCGGGAACCGGCCCCGGAAGGCCCGCGCGAGGACCCCCCGCCGACGGCCCGCCCTACGAGGGCGAGCCCTCCGGCGTCAGCGCCGCCGGAGGCGCGTCGTCCATCTCGAAGGCCATCGGGAACGGGGCCTTGCCCGCGAGCCGGAAGTACCTCACCAGCCGGTGCTCACGCACCGCCCGGGCCGCCCGCACCGCGTCGTTGTGGAACCGCCGCGCCATCGGCACCCGCCGCGCCGCCGCCGTCAGGTCCTTGACCGCCTCCTCGCCGCCCGGTTCGGCCACCAGCACGGCGACCTGCTCCGGGTCGGCGAACACCGCCCGCAGCGCCAGACTCAACTGGCTCTCCGCCACCTCGCGCTGCTCGTCCTCCGCCTGCCGGGCCGCGTGCGCGGCGTCCAGCAGCAGCAACGAGGCCGCCGGGTCCAGCAGCGAGGACGTGGCCAGCTCGACCGCCACCGACGCCCGGCGGACCAGCTGCGCGTCCAGCGCCGCGCGGGCGGCGTCGATCCGGGCGTGCAGCCGGTCCAGCCGGCCGGCCGTCCAACTCAGATACATGCCGAACAGCACCACGGCCACGCCGGCCCAGATCCAGGTAGTCACGGGGCGCTACGCTACCGGGTGCTCCCGGTTCACCCCTCGATCGCCGTGTTGCGGTACACCTCGCGGTCCATGTCCCGGACGTCCACCGCCAGGTGCAGCCGCTCCCCCGGCGCCGGCGCGACGTGCTCGGCCAGCAGCGCCAGGACCCCCTCGGTGAGCGCCGTCTTCGCCTCCGGGCTGCGCCCCGGGAAGATCGCGAACTGCACGAACACCTGTGCCTCGGGGCGCTCGCTCTCCCCCACCACGATCTCCGGCTCGTTCCGGCGGAAGATCGTCTTGCACCCCTCGGGCTT
Source organism: Kitasatospora sp. NPDC002965 (assembly GCF_040611255.1). Taxonomy (NCBI): domain Bacteria; kingdom Bacillati; phylum Actinomycetota; class Actinomycetes; order Kitasatosporales; family Streptomycetaceae; genus Kitasatospora; species Kitasatospora sp. NPDC002965. The sequence goes on from NZ_JBEXNT010000051.1 coordinate 40,984, forward strand.
CGCGGCGATCGTCTCCACCGCCAGCCGGTTGATCGCCAGGCCCAGCGCCCGGCGGTCGAAGGAGCCGTCCAGGCTCGGCGAGTAGTCGACGGAGATCTGCGGCATCGGATGCCTCCAGTACGCGGGAACGGGTCTGGCAGACCCTAACCGCGGCAGGCCCCCGGGCAATCCCCGCACCGGGCCCGGACCGGCCCCGGCGCCCCGGGCTCAGTCCCGGGCCAGCCCGAACCGGCCCCACCGTCCGCCGCGCTCGTCCGCCTCGACCACCGCCGCGGCCCCCGACGCCACCGTCTCGTACACGGCCAGGATGTCCGCGCCCACCGTCGACCAGTCGAACCGCCGCACGTGCCGGGACGCCGCCCCGCTCAGCTCCCGCAGCCGCTGCGGATCCGCCAGCAGCCGCAGCGCCGACCGGGCCAGCGCGTCCGCGTCCTCCACCGGGAACAGCTCGCCGGCGTCCCCGCCGTCCAGCACCTGCTTGAACGCGTCCAGGTCGCTGGCGAGCACCGGCGCACCCGCCGACATCGCCTCGACCAGGATGATCCCGAAGCTCTCGCCGCCGGTGTTCGGCGCCACGTACAGGTCGACGCTGCGCAGCAGCCGGGCCTTCTCCCGGTCGCTCACCATGCCGAGGAACTCCACCTGCGCCCGGACCTCCGGCGCCAGGCCCGCGGCGGCCTCCTCCTCGTCGCCCTTGCCCGCCACCAGCAGCCGCACCCCCGGCCGCTCGGCCAGGATCCGCGGCATCGCCGCCAGCAGGGTCGGCAGGCCCTTGCGCGGCTCGTTGATCCGGCCGACGAACCCGATCGTGCCGGGCTCCCCGCGCTCCGCCCCGCCGGTCCAGCGGTCGTCCGGCTCCGCCTCGGCGAAGAACCCCACGTCCACGCCGTTCGGGATCACCACCGCGTCGCCGCCCAGGTGCTCCACCAGCGTCCGGCGCGCGTACTCGCTCACCGCGATCCGGGCCCGCATCTTCTCCAGCCCGGGCTGGAGGATCGGCGAGGCCGCGATCATCGCCCGCGACCGCGGGTTCGACGTGTGGAAGGTGCCCACCATCGGCCCGGACGCCGACCAGGCGGCCAGCATCGACAGGCTCGGCGCGGCCGGCTCGTGCACGTGCAGGATGTCGAACCGCTCCTCGTGCAGCCACCGCCGCACCCGGGCCGCCGACAGCAGGCCGAAGCTCAGCCGCGCCACCGAGCCGTTGTACGGCACCGCCATCGCCCGACCCGCCGAGACCACGTACGGCGGCAGCGCCTCGTCGTCCTCGGCCGGGGCCAGCACCGACACCCCGTGGCCCAGGCCGATCAGGTGCTCGGCGAGGTCCCGGATGTGGAACTGCACCCCGCCGGGGACGTCCCAGTCGTACGGGCAGACGATGCCGATCTTCACAGGTCTCCTCATGCTCCTTCGGGCGGGCCGATCAGGCCCCGGAGGCCTCGGCGGTGGGCTCCTCGACGGGACGACCCGCCGGACGGGCCGGTGCCCCCACCGTCTCACGGACGGGCAGGTCGGCCAGCCAGAACCGTTGCAGCATGTGCCAGTCCTCGGGGTGCTCGCGGATCGCGTCCTCCCAGACCGCCGCCATCGCCTGCGTCATCACCCGGGTCTTCTCCTTGCGGTCGCCCTCGGCGGGCACCGCGATCTCCGGGTGGATCTGCGCCCGGAGCATCGTGCCCTCGTACCAGAGCGACACCGGCATCAGCGCCGCACCGGTCCGCTGGCAGAGCGCCGCCGGGCCCGCCGGCATCCTGGTCGCCTCGCCGAAGAACGACACCTCGACGCCGGCCTCGGACAGGTCGCGGTCCCCCACCAGGCAGACCAGCTTCCCCTCCCGCAGCCGCCGCGCCAGCGTGCCGACCACGTTCACCGAGCCGCCGGTCAGCGCCAGCACCTCCATGCCCAGGCTCTCGCGGAACGCCACGAACCGGTCGAACAGCCGCTCCGGCTCCAACCGCTCCGCGACCGTCGTGAACGGGAAGCCCTCCAGCGCCACCCAGGCGCCCGCCAGGTCCCAGTTGCCCATGTGCGGCAGCGTGATCACCGCGCCGCGCCCCGACTCCAGCGTCTCCCGCAGCTGGTCGAAGCCGTCCACCCGGACGTCCCGGGCCACCCGCTGCCGGCTCCACACCGGCAGCCGGAAGGACTCCAGCCAGTACCGCATGTACGAGCGCATCCCCGCCCGCGACAGCTCCCGCAGCTGCGCCTCGTCCGCCCCCGGGCGCACCCGCAGCAGATTCGCCTCCAGCTGCAGCACCCGCGGGCCGCGCCGCCGCCACGCGTAGTCCGCCAGCCGGTCGAACAGCCCTCGCGCCACCGGCTCGGGCAGGTGCTTGAGCACGCCCCAGCCCGTCGCGTACGCCGCGTACACCAGTCGGTCCTTCACCGCAGGCCCGCCCCTTCAGCTCCCGGCCGCCACGCGGTCCGCCTCGAACGCCTCACGGCGCACGGTCACCATCCGCTGGACCACCGTCACCAGGCTGCCGGCCGCCACCAGCCACAGCGCCACCGGCAGCAGCCACTCCACGTACGGCACCCCGAACGTGGCCAGACCCGCCACACCGGCCGCCACCAGACTGATCACCAGCCGCTCGGCCCGCTCCACCAGCCCCGAGACGTCACAGGGCAGCCCCTGGCTCTCGGCCCGGGCCTTGGTGTACGACACCACCAGCCCGCTCGCCAGGCAGAACACCGCCACCGCGCAGAGCAGGTCGTTGTCACCCTTGCCCGCGTACCACATGGCCAGACCGCCGAAGACCGCCGCATCGGCGACCCGGTCCAGCGTCGAGTCCAGGAACGCCCCCCACTTGGTGGACCGCCCCAGCTGCCGGGCCATGTTCCCGTCGACCAGGTCCGAGAAGATGAACAGCGTGATCGTGACGGTGCCCCAGAAGAACTCCCCCCGCGGGAAGAACACCAGCGCACCCGTCACCGAACCGGCCGTACCGACCAGCGTCACCGTGTCGGGACTCACACCCAGCCGGATCAGGAACGCGGCGAACGGGGTCAGGACACGTGTGAAGAAGGCACGCGCGTATTTGTTCAGCATGGCCTTCCGGACCGCTCCGATCTGCCTGGTACCCGCCTGCGGCCAGAGTGCGCGGCAGACGACCGAATGGATCAGCCCACCCGGCGCACCCATGGTAGCCACGCCGGGGAACCGACCCCGCCCACGCACCGCCCGACCGGCCCCCGCGTGCCCCCGGCACCGGCCGTCCCGGCGCCCGCACCCCGCCGACCCGGCGCGTGCGGACCGTCGCACCTAGACTTTCACCGTCAGTCTCGGCGCGACGGGAGGAGACCCCGATGCCCGACCGCAGCACCGCCCGAGCCGGCCAGGCACCCGCCGTGACCGGACCTCGCGACCTGCGCAACGTCGTCCTCATCGGCTGCGCCGGCGTGGGCAAGACCACCCTCGCCGAATCCCTCGCCCACGCCGCGGGCTCCGTCGGGCGCCCCGGCCGCGTCGCCGACGGCACCACCGTCGCCGACCACGAGCCCGTCGAGCACCAGCAGCAGCGCTCCGTCCAGCTCTCGGTCCTCCCCCTCGCCTGGAACGGCGTCAAGATCAACCTGATCGACCCGCCCGGCCACCCCGACTTCGCCGCCGAGCTGCACGCCGCCGTGCACGCGGCCGACGCCGCCGTGTTCGTCGTCTCCGCCACCGACCCGGTCACCGCCCCCACCCGCGCCCTCTGGCGCGAGTGCGCCGCCGAGGGCATCCCCCGCGCCATCGCCGTCGCCAAGCTCGACGTCGCCCGCAGCAGCTTCGACGACATCCTCGCCGCCTGCCACGACGCCTTCGGTCTCGGACCCGACACCCTCCGGCCGCTCTTCCTGCCCGTCCACCACGACGGGCACCCCGACGGCAGCGTCGACCTGCTCACCGGCCACACCTACGGACGGACCGAGCCGCTGCCGGACACCGCCCCGGCCCGCGAGAGCCTCGTCGAGGCCATCTCCGGCCAGGACGACACCCTCATGGAGCGCTACCTCTCCGGCGACCCCCTCGACACCGACGCCCTCGAAGCGGGCCTGCGCCGCGAAGTCCTCGCGTGCGCCCTCCACCCCGCCGTCCCCACCAGCGAGAACGGCCTCGGTGCCACCGAACTCCTGGACCTGATCGCCGCGTCCTTCCCGGACCCCACCGAACGCACCCGCCCCGCCCCCGAGTGCGACCCCGACGCCCCCCTCGCCGCCCAGGTCGTCCGCGTCACCGGCGACGCCTACGTCGGCCGGATCAGCCTCCTCCGGCTCTACGCCGGCACCCTGCGCCCCGACACCCGGATCCACCTCGCCGGCCCCGACCACCCCGCCGACCAGGACACCGAGGAACGCGTCACCGCCCTCACCAGCCCCTTCGGCAAACTCCAGCGCCCCGTCCCGCACGCCGTCGCCGGGGACCTCGTCTGCGCCGCCAAGCTCACCACCGCCCGGGCCGGCGACACCGCCCACGACCCCGGCCACCCCGTGAAGCTCGACGGCTGGACCCTCCCCGAACCGCTGCTCCCGATCGCCGTCGAGGCCCACAGCAAGGCCGACGACGACAAGCTCTCCCAGGCGCTCACCCGGCTCGCCGCCGAGGACCAGGCCCTCCGGCTGGAGCAGAACCCCGACACCCACCAGCTCGTCCTCTGGTGCACCGGCGAGGCCCACGCCGAGGTCGTCCTCGACCGCCTCCGCACCCGGCACAACGTCCACGTCGACACCGTGGAACACCGGGTGGCCCTGCGCGAGACCTTCGGCACCGCCGCCGCCGGCCACGGCCGCCTCGTCAAGCAGTCCGGCGGCCACGGCCAGTACGCCATCTGCGAGCTGGAGGTCGAACCCCTGCCGGCCGGTTCCGGCTTCGAGTTCAAGGAGCACGTCGTCGGCGGCGCCGTCCCCCGGCACTTCATCCCCTCCGTGGAGAAGGGCGTCCGCGCCCAGCTCGCCAAGGGCGTCTCCACCGGACACCCGCTCGTCGACATCCGGGTCACCCTCACCGACGGCAAGGCGCACTCCGTCGACTCCTCCGACTCGGCCTTCCAGACCGCCGCCGCCCTCGCCCTGCGCGACGCCGCCGAGCACGCCGTCATCCGGCTGCTCGAACCCGTCGCCGCGGTCGGCATCCTGCTCCCCGACGACTACCTCGGCGCCGTCCTCGGCGACCTCTCGGCCCGCCGCGGCCGCGTCCTCGGCACCGAGACCGCGGGCCCCGGCGTCACCCTGCTCCGCGCCGAGGTCCCCGAGCTCGAACTCGCCCGCTACCCCGTCGACCTGCGCTCGCTCACCCACGGCACCGCCGGGTTCAGCCGCGCCCACCTGCGCCACGAACCGATGCCCGCCGCGCTCGCCGCCCGCTTCACCGGGAAGGACTGACCACCGGAACGCGCCGGTCGCCCCGGCGGGCCGAGCGCCGGGGCGGGCCGCCCCGGTCCGCCGGCCGTCGGCCCGTCAGGCGTCGGTGTCACCCCGGCCGTCGGGCGCGGCGGCGGCCGGGCGCTGCGGCAGTGCGCAGGCCGGCGTCCCGCCCGGCATCCGGTGCCGGTTCCGCGCCACCCACCGGTAGGCCAGCGCCGCGACCGGCCGCACCGGCGCCGACGCCAGGACTCCGCCCAGGTAGGCCCACGCCCCGCCCGAGCGCAGCAGCAGCCGCGCCACCGCCTGCGCCCCGCCGTAGACGCGGCCGGCCGGGGTCACCCAGAGCAGCTCGCGCTCCGCGCGCTCCCAGGACACCTCCCCGCGCCCCCCGGCCGCCCCGTCCAGGCCGGCGAGGTCCGCGAACTGGAACGGCACCGCGTCCCAGCCGCCCGACGCCAGGGTCTGCCGCAGGTACCGCTCGGCCCAGTTCTTGCAGGTCGTGCAGAACGCGCAGTCCCCGTCGAAGACCAGTACCGGATCCCTCACCACCACGTTGTTCATACCGTCATCGTGCACCATCCGACGCCACCGCCGGCGGACAGGGCAGCCGGGGTCCGCCCCGGCGCATCGCGCTCCCGAAACCTGGGCATCATGCCCCACAGGTCCACCATGGCCCGATCGTGACGGCACTTCAGACGATCATCCACACAGCGGCACCACGGCACGGTAATCTGCCGCAGGACAAGGGGAGGAGGGGACGCCACCGTGACGACACTCGACATGACCCCGGGTGCGCAGATACCCCGGACCGACGTCGGCCCGCAGACCGCCGGCACGCAGGCACTCTCCTCGGCCGCGTACCGCGACGGCAAGCTCGCCGACGACGCCGGCAAGCTCGACGGAGCCACCGCGAAGAAGGGCCGCTTCGCCCTCTTCGCCCCCAACTTCGGCGAGGCCTTCAGCAAGGCGCTCATCTCCCGCGCGCTCGGCGGCGACCGCAAGCCCCTGGTCCCCGCCTTCGGCGTCGAGACCCGCCAGGTCGTCGAGCACTGCCTCGCCGCCGAGGAGATCCGCCGCAACCGCGACCGCCAGCTGTCCACCATCTCCGTCGTCACCGGCGTGCTCTGCCTGCCCGGCGCCCTCGTCTGGCTGGGCGCCTTCCAGCTCCGTGCCTGGCTCCGGCGCGACAACCCCAAGAACGCCGGCGTGTACGGGGCCGTCGTCCTCGTCCTCGTCGCCGCCCTCGCCGCCCTGCTCGCGATCAAGCCCCCGGTCGGCGGCGTCCTCGGCATCTACCTGCGCCTGGTCATGCTCGCCCCGGTCATCGGCTGGTACCTCGCGAAGCGCATCGTCGAACGCACCGCCGTCGACCTGCGCGCCCGCTGGCTGCAGCTGGTCGAGGGCAACGCCGTCGCCGCGACCGTCCCGATGGCCGTCCCGCGCGACGACCTCGACAAGAAGGCCGCCGACCTGCGGGCCAAGCTCGGCCGGCTGGACTCCGAGCAGGAGACCAACATCCAGCACTACGCCGGCCCCAAGGGGATCCTCGGCGTCGGCCGCCGCTGGGGCGAGTGGAAGCTCATCGACACCCTGCGCCCCGCCGAGGGCCAGATCGACTTCCGCCAGTTCCACCCCTGGGACCTCGTCCGGAAGATCTCCGGCCACCTCAAGTCGCTCGGCATCAGCGAGGTCGCCAACAGCGGGATGCCCGGCGTCCGGGTCAAGCAGTGGGTCGTCTTCGAGGTCGGCGAGAGCGCCGACGAGATCAGCCGCCCCGGCGGCGCCGACATGGACGGCGACCACATGCGCGACTTCGCCGTCCAGGCGGTCGCCGACAAGCAGACCTTCGGCGGCGGCCCCCGCCACTACCTCGCCACCCAGTTCATCACCCACGACGGCAAGCTCGTCCTGACCTTCACCGTCACCGTGGTGCTGCTCGCCAACACCCTCAACATCACCGTCGCCGGCTACGCCCTCGGCCCGATCAACGGCTTCTTCTTCGACAAGCCCAAGGCCAAGGAGAAGTCGGTCGCCAAGACCGTGCGGTTCTGGGAGGAGCGCACGGTCAAGCTCCCGCTGATCGACAACGACGAGGTCGTCCGGCAGGCCGTCCGCGCGCCCTTCTACCGGATGCCCGCCCTGCTCGGCTGGCTCGGCGGCGGCCTCGGCCTGCCCGAGCCCTTCGGCCTGCGGCACATCTGGGCCGGCCTGCCGTGGGGCACCCGCACCATGGCCGACAACGCGCTCAACTCGGCCCACCCGGTGCTCGGCGCCGTCCACACCGCCACCCTGGAGTTCCTCGCCGAGCACGACCTGGACACCGACCGCGCCTTCAAGGGCCGCGCCGCCGGGCTCAAGGCCGAGGCCCAGGGCAGCCGCCCGTTCAAGGTCGACCACTACGACGCCGGCTGACGGCCGCACCGGGCACGACGGGGCCCCTGCCGACACACGGTCGGCAGGGGCCCCGGTCCGTCCCGGCTCAGTCCTGCGGCCAGGCCTCCGCCAGCATCTTGCGGGTGTCCGCCAGCAGTTGCGGCAGCACCTTGGTGTGGCCGACCACCGGCATGAAGTTGGTGTCCCCGCCCCAGCGGGGCACCACGTGCTGGTGCAGGTGCGCCGCGATCCCGGCACCTGCCGCCGTCCCCTGGTTCATCCCGATGTTGAAGCCGTGCGCGCCCGAGGCCGCGCGCAGCGCCGTCATCGCCTTCTTGGTGAACACCGCCAGCTCGGCCGTCTCCGCCTCGTCCAGCTCGGTGTAGTCCGCCGCGTGCCGGTACGGGACCACCATCAGGTGACCGCCGTTGTACGGGTAGAGGTTGAGCACCGCGTACACGGAGCCGCCGCGTGCGACGACCAGCCCGTCCTCGTCACTCAGCGACGGAATCGAGCAGAACGGGCAACCGTCGTCCGGAGCCGGGCCGGTGGGCTTGTTCTCGCCCTGGATGTAGGCCATCCGATGGGGGGTCCACAGGCGGCGGAAGCCGTCCGGCTCGCCGACGCCCCGCTGCAGTTCCGGCTCAGTCGTCATGCTGATCAGCATATTCGCCCGGCCGTTCTTGCAAAGCAGCGCGGGGCAGACTCCCGAGGAGCCCGCCCCGCGCTCACGCGTGACCGTGGTGTCACACCTGGATGCGGCGCTCCACGGCGTCCACGATCTCGGCGACCGCGTCGGCCACCGGGACGCCGTTCTTCTGCTCGCCGTTGCGGTAGCGGAAGGACACCGCACCCGCCTCGACGTCGTCGTTGCCGGCGATCAGCATGAACGGGGTCTTGCTCTTCTGGGCGTTGCGGATCTTCTTCTGCATCCGGTCGTCCGAGGTGTCGACCTCGACCCGGATGCCGCGCTTCTTCAGCTCGGCCGCGACCTCCAGCAGGTACGGCACGTGCTCGTCGGTGATCGGGATGCCGGTCACCGTGACCGGGGCCAGCCACGGCGGCATGGCACCGGCGTAGTGCTCCAGCAGCACCGCGAAGAACCGCTCGATCGAGCCGAACAGCGCCCGGTGGATCATGACCGGCCGCTGGCGCGAGCCGTCCGCCGCGGTGAACTCCAGGTCGAAGCGGTCGGGCAGGTTGAAGTCCAGCTGGATGGTGCTCATCTGCCAGGTGCGGCCGATGGCGTCCTTCGCCTGCACCGAGATCTTCGGGCCGTAGAAGGCCGCGCCGCCCGGGTCCGGCACCAGCGGCAGGCCCTGCTTCTCGGCCACGGCGGCGAGGACGGCGGTGGCCTCCTCCCACGCGTCGTCCGAGCCGACGAACTTCTCCGGGTCCTTGGTGGACAGCTCCAGGTAGAAGTCGTTCAGGCCGTAGTCGCGCAGCAGGTTGAGCACGAAGGTGAGCGTCGAGTCGAGCTCGTCGGCCATCTGCTCACGGGTGCAGTAGATGTGCGCGTCGTCCTGGGTGAAGCCGCGGGCGCGGGTCAGGCCGTGCACCACGCCGGACTTCTCGTACCGGTACACCGTGCCGAACTCGAAGAGACGCAGCGGCAGTTCGCGGTACGAGCGGCCACGCGCGTCGAAGATCAGGTTGTGCATCGGGCAGTTCATCGGCTTGAGGTAGTAGTCCACGCCCTCGTCGAGCTGCATGGGCGGGTACATGCCGTCCGCGTACCAGTCGAGGTGGCCGCTCTTCTCGAAGAGCTTCCCCTTGGTGGCGTGCGGGGTGTAGACGAACTCGTAGCCCTCCTCCTCGTGCCGGCGGCGCGAGTAGTCCTCCATGGCGCGGCGGATGATGCCGCCCCTGGGGTGGAAGACGGCGAGGCCGGAGCCGATCTCCTCGGGGATGGAGAAGAGGTCGAGCTCGCTGCCGAGCTTGCGGTGGTCGCGCTTGGCGGCCTCCTCCAGGAACTCCAGGTGCGCCTTGAGCGCGTCCTTGGTCGGCCAGGCGGTGCCGTAGAGGCGCTGGAGCATGGGGTTCTTCTCGCTGCCGCGCCAGTAGGCGGCGGCCGAGCGCATGATCTTGAACGCCGGGATCATCCGGGTCGACGGCAGGTGCGGGCCGCGGCAGAGGTCGCCCCAGCACAGCTCGCCGGACTTCGGGTCCAGGTTGTCGTAGATGCTCAGCTCGCCGGCGCCGACCTCGACGTCGGCACCCTCGCCGGCGGTGGCGGCGGAGCCCTTGAGGCCGATCAGCTCCAGCTTGTACGGCTCGCCGGCCAGCTCCTCGCGGGCGGCCTCGTCGGTGACCACCCGGCGGGAGAACTTCTGCCCGCGCTTGATGATCTCCTGCATCTTCTTCTCGACGGCCTTGAGGTCGTCGGGGTGGAACGGCTTCTCGACGTCGAAGTCGTAGTAGAAGCCGTCCTTGACCGGCGGGCCGATGCCGAGCTTGGCCTCCGGGAAGAGCTGCTGCACGGCCTGCGCCATGACGTGCGCGGTGGAGTGGCGCAGGATGTCGAGGCCGTCCTTGCTGCCGATCTCGACCGGCTCGACCTCGTCGCCGTCCTGGACGGCGTACGCGAGGTCCTTGAGCTGGCCGCCGACGCGGGCGGCGATGATCGAACGGTCGTCGGCGAAGAGCTCGGCGGCCGTGGTACCCGTGGTCACCACGCGCTCTTCCCGATCGGGTTCGCGGCTGATGATTACCCGGACGTCCGTCACCGGTCTCTCCTGACGTGCTGGATTCATAGGACGCAACACTTCGCTGCGCGTGACGATGGTACCGAGACCGGTGGCCCCGCCGTCACCTCCGTATCCTCCCTACCCGTCGCCCAGCGTCTTGAGCAGCCGCTCCCGCTCCGCCTCCTCCAGCCCGCAGGGCTCCAGGCCGGTGGGCCGGGTGAGCCGGCGGAAGCCGCCGCGCCGTTCGAGCCGGCCGCTGACCTTGACCGGGGTGCCGGCCAGGTGGGCCTCGGCGGCCAGCCGGTAGGCGGGATCGGGCAGGCGGACCTTGACCTCGTCGACCTCGGCGCCGCCGAGCACCCGCAGGCGGACGCTGCCGGGGCCCGCCGGGTCGGCGCGCTTGAGCCGGACGACGACGCCGACGACGGTGACGGCGACGGCGGGCTCGATGCGTTCGAGCAGCTCCGCGGCCTCCGCAAGGGCGGGCAGGTCGCCGGGCGAGAACTCCAGGGCGATCCGGCGGTCGCCGAAACCGCCGGGGGTCCCGGCGGCGGCCGACCAGGCGACGGTGAGCCGGCTCGCGGTGGCGCCGCGCACCAGCTCCTCGACGGATTCGACCAGCTCGCGGCTGACGCCGGACTGGACGGCGTTCTCGAAGGCCTCCGCGCCGCCGCTGACCCGGCGGTAGTCGACGGCGTCGCGCAGCGCCTCCAGGGCGCGGACCAGGGTGGTGACCGCGGCCCGGCCCTCGGGGGCGGGGGTGTAGGCGGTGAGGCCGGGCCCGCCGGAGACCACCAGGACGCGGTCGAGGAAGTCCCCGGCCCAGCTGTCGAGGCGGGCTCCGAAGTACGCGGCCCGGGTGCGTCCGGCCTTGGCGCCGGCCGCGAGCATGGCGCGCGCCGCCCGCTGGAGCCGTTCGGTGTCGTCCCAGGGCACCGTCGCGGGAGCGGAGCCCGGCGGGCCGGCGAGGTCACGGCGCCACTGGAGCTCGTCGCCGGGGACGGCCAGGGCGAGCAGGATCGCGCGGGCGGAGGGGCTGGCGGAGCGGGAGAGCGCGGTGACGGCGTCGGCGAGGAGGTCGACGGCGTCGTCGAAGCCGTCACCGGCGGGGACGATCAGGCTGGTGCCGGGGTCGGTGCCGTCGGGGGGCGTCCAGCGGCCGTACCGGGCGGAGGGCCCGCCGCGCCGGACCCAGCCGTGCCGGGCCAGCAGGGTGGCGAGCACCGCGGGGTCGACGGCGGCCGGGTCGGGCAGCGCCCGGGCCTGCGGCTCGCCGGGACCGGGGCGCAGTGGCCCGTGGGGCAGTGTCATGGTGCGGCTCCTCCCGGCCGGGGGCCGGGCCGTCACGGGCTGCCGCCCGCGCCGACCCTGGCCATGATGTCGCACAGTGCGCGGTCGTCGAAGACCTTCGCGGTGGGTACCCGGACGTTGGTCCGGCGCTGCCCGGTGACCGGGTGGCCGGCCAGGTTGACCCAGTAGCAGCAGTGCCGCAGCTCCAGCGCGTCCGGCCGGGCCGCGAGCCAGTGGTCGACCCGGCGGGGCAGCAGCATGACGACGAGGATGCGGGGCACCGCGACCCGGGGGCGGGCGAGCTTGCGCAGGTGGTCGTTGTCGAGGGTGAAGCTGAAGTACGGGCCGCGCGGATCGGGGGCGATCTGCTGGGTGGCCTTCAGCTGGATCTTGACGGTCACCTCGTCGTCGATCTCGTGGACCCGGGAGCCGTGACTGACCTGCCAGTCGATGCCGTTGTCGGGGAACGGCTGGGAGAGCGAGCAGCCGGCCGCGGCGGCGACCGCGTGCAGGTAGCCGACCTGCAGGGTCTCCATGCAGGCGGTCACCGCCAGGTTGCCCCGCAGGGCGGCCTCCGCCTCGTCGGGCTGCGGCTGGGTCAGTGCCATCGCCGGGTTCCTCCCCCCGTCCCCCCGGGCCCGTCCCGATTCGAACAGGGCACCTGTCGGCAGGGTGCCCGACCGGTGGTGCGCCAAACGGTTGAGGGGACGTCAGGAGCGGGTATCACCAGGGCGGGAACGCGCTGTATCCGAGGGGCAGTCATGCAGCAGCACTGGTTCACCGGCCCGATCGCCTCCTTCGACACCGAGACCACCGGCGTGGACGTCGAGACCGACCGCATCGTGTCGGCCGCCCTGGTGGTCCAACTCGCCCCGGGCGCCGCCCCGCAGGCGACCACCTGGCTGGCCGACCCCGGCGTGCCGATACCGGACGGTGCCCGCGCGGTGCACGGCATCACCGACGAACGGGTCCGGGCGTTCGGCCGCCCGGCGCGGACGGTCGTGGCGGAGATCGCCGCCGCACTGGCGGCGCAGGCCCGGGCCGGCCGCCCGGTCGCGGTGATGAACGCGCCCTACGATCTGACCCTGCTCGACCGGGAGTTGCGCCGGCACCGCGGGGTCACGCTGACGGACGCGGTGGGCCCGGCCGGCCTGCTGATACTGGATCCCCGGGTGCTGGACAAGCACGTGGACCGGTACCGCAAGGGCCGCCGGACGCTGACCGACCTGTGCGCGCACTACGGGGTGCAGTTGGCCGGGGCGCACGACGCGGCGGCGGACGCGGCGGCGACGCTGGCGGTGGTCCGGACGATCGGTGCGCGCCATCCGGCCGCGCTGGGCGGGCTGACGGTGGCGGAGCTGCACCTGCGGCAGGCGGTCTGGCACGCGGCACAGGCCCGGGGGTTGCAGGCGTGGTTCGACCAGTCGGGGGCGGACGAGCGGGTGGACCTGTCCTGGCCGCTGCGGCCGGCCCGGTGCGGATGCGGGCGACGGCTGTCCCCGGACCACAGGTGCGAGATGGCGGCGTAGCGCGGCGGGGCCGGTCCGGGCGCCCGGCGCTCGGTGTGCGCGCGAACGCCGCAGGCCCCGACCGGTCTCCGGTCGGGGCCTGCATGCTGTCCGGTGGGCGATACTGGGATCGAACCAGTGACCCCTTCGGTGTGAACGAAGTGCTCTCCCGCTGAGCTAATCGCCCGGGCAACGAGAAGAACTGTAGCACCATTCGGGGGGTGCGGTACAACTCGCTTCCCCGGGGTGCCGGTCGACACATCCGCAGAACTCGCACTCCGCACGGAAGATGACTGCGCCTCAGTTCATTCTCGGACGATGTTCACCGGATTGTGGAAATACATGTAAGGCCCAGCCGATAATCGGCTGGGCCTCACATATCACAATGCATTCCGGTGGGCGATACTGGGATCGAACCAGTGACCCCTTCGGTGTGAACGAAGTGCTCTCCCGCTGAGCTAATCGCCCGGGTGCAGGGAAAACATTACCGCATCCCACGGGGTGGTCCGAACACGCTCACCCCGGCCCCCGGAACGGCCGCCTCACCCGGACGGCGCACCGGCCGGCCCCCGCTCCCCGGCCGGACCGCACACGGTCCGTACCCGGTCCGCGACGGACCCCCGCTCAGTCCTCGTCGATCTTCCAGGGCATGACCAGCCCGTACTTCCACAGGTACCAGCCGCCGATCCCGGCGATCACCGTCAGGCCGATCACCGTGAGCGTGATGTTGCGGCGGCGGACCCGCGGGTCCAGGGCCTTCTGGGCCGCCTCGGCCACCTTCCGCCGGGTCCAGCGCAGCGCCAGCTGGGCCCAGACGAACTCGGTCGCCCAGATGCCCATGCCCAGGAAGATGACCACCCAGCCGGGCCCGGGCAACGGCAGCATGATCACGCCGAGCACCACCACCGCCAGGCCGATCAGGAAGACGGCCACCTGCCAGCTCAGGTGCAGCGGGCGGGAGCGGCGGATGAAGTGCGGCGCGCGTGAGCCCAGCGGCCGGCCACCGTCCGTGTCCGCCCCCGTACCCCCACCGTCGCCGTCGTCGTTCCCCGACCCCGTCGGCACCCCCGTGTCGTCCGGCACGATCACATCCCCCGTTCCCGTGTTCCCGCCCGCGTCACCGCGTGCCTTGTCGCTTCGCACAGTCATGCCAGGAAACTAACCGAGAAGCGGGCCGGTAATGCCCTGCGGGGCACTCTGTGGCGATTCCGCAATGCGCCGTAAGGGGTACGACTCGCGCCCGAATCGGGACAGAGGGGTTTACATCGGTCTTGGAGGTGGGATGGTCCGTTCGCCGACGTGCGATTCCCCGAGCGCACACTGAGCGAAAGGCCATGGCGCTTATGAACACCACGGTCAGCTGCGAGCTGCACCTGCGCCTCATCGTGTCCAGCGAGTCCTCACTGCCCGTCCCCGCGGGTCTGCGCTACGACACCGCCGACCCCTATGCCGTGCACGCCACGTTCCACACCGGCGCCGACGAGACCGTGGAGTGGGTGTTCGCCCGAGATCTCCTTGCGGAGGGGCTGCACCGACCCACGGGTACCGGCGACGTCCGGGTCTGGCCGTCGCGCAGCCACGGGCAAGGGGTGGTCTGCATCGCGCTGAGCTCTCCGGAAGGAGAAGCCCTGCTGGAGGCCCCGGCCCGAGCGCTTGAGTCGTTCCTCAAGCGGACGGACGCCGCCGTACCCCCCGGCACCGAACACCGTCACTTCGACCTCGACCGGGAGCTGTCCCACATCCTCGCCGAAAGCTGACCCCGACCGGAGGCGGTCACGCCCCGCTGTCGGTAGTGGACGTCCAGGCTGCCGACGCCCGAGGACCAGGAGTCGGCCGATCCGCCGTCCCTGGAGGGCTTGTCCATGTAGCGCAGCGGCGTGCCGT